>NZ_JBFTNE010000219.1:0-3309 GCF_056397325.1 Cupriavidus sp. 05N39 | reverse complement strand
GCGTGCCCGAAATTGTCCCGCACGAAACGCAGGTCCACCTGCTGGTCGGTCATGTGCGACCCCGCGGTATGGCGCAGCCAGTGCGCCGAGGCGCTGGCGAGCACCGCGGCCCGGCTTTCCCACTCGGGGCCGCGCGCGCGCAGGCGCGCGGCGGCCATCCCGAACACCTCCTTCAGCACCAGATGCAGCGCGCCGCGTGACAAGGGTTTTTCCTTGCCGATGATCGGCAGCACGATGGGGCGCGCCTCACCAGGATGCGGTGCCGGCGGCAGGCCGTACGCCTCGCGATAGCGCGCCAACTCCMCGATCAGTTCGTCCGTGGCCGGCACCAGCCGCGTCTTGTTGCCCTTRCCGGTCACCTCCAGCCACCAGCGCTCCACGCCGTCGCGGTCACGCCGGCAGAAGAAGGCGCCCATGCGGGTCTCGGCCACCTCGGCCGCGCGCAGGCCGCCGAGATACAGCACCGTGAAGAGCCAGCGGCAGCGCGCCGCGTGCAGCCGGTCGCGCTCGGTGGCRGTGTCGTTCGCACCCGGCATCGCCTCGATGGTGTCCTTGACCACCTGCCACATCTCGTGGCTCAGGTAGCGCGTGACCCTGGGCTTGGACTGGCCGCGCCGGTTGCGTGCCAGCGAGAGCGGATTGCCGGCCAGGTAGCCGGCGTCCACCAGCCAGGCGAACAGCGTATTGAGGATCACCATCGCGTGCCGCGCGCTGGCCGGGGAGAGCGGGCCGGCGAACGGCCGCCAGTCCGGCGCACCGCGCGCGAGCTTTTTGCGCGACGCCATGACCCAGCGCCAGGCGGGCTGGGGATCGGCCAGGAAACGCTCGTACAGCAGCAGGTCCTCATGGGTGAGCGACGACAGCGGCTTGCCGTGCTGCATCACGGCCCACAGCAGCAGCCGCTCCACCTCGCGCCGATAGGTCTGCAGGGTGGCCGGCGTGTCGGTATAGCGTGCCAGCCAGGCGGTGACGGCGGCCAGATCGTCAGTGGCCGAGATCTGCGGGGTGCCGCCGCGCGCCCGGTTGCTGCCGGCGGCGCCGGACAGCGCGGCGGGCAGGCGCAGGCGCTCGATCGGGGTGGCGGGTAGGGCCGTGAAGGCAGTGTGGGGGAGCGCGGTGGGTTCCATCGGTGCGGCGGGCGTCATGGCGTGAGCGTAGACGTAATTATAGACAGAAGCCCACTTATGTCTAAAKATTTKCAATWTTACTCARTAAATTMAYGTATTACGTAGTAATATTTATTGAAACTGACCTCGTGCGCCGCCCAAACATGACTGCCAGCCCCGAATCCACGCCGCTCGACGCCGCTCCCGACGCCGCCCTGCAGGCCACGCTCGCCGCCGACGTGGCGACCCTGCGCTCGCAGCTCCCCGAGACCCGCGCGCTCTACCGCGAGGTCTGCGCCCTGTTGTTCTTCCGGTACGGCATCACGCCCACCGCCAACAAGCTCTACGGYYTGGTGCGCAAGGGCAGCATGGGCACGCCCACCGAGGTGCTGGCGCAGTTCTGGGCGGACCTGCGCGGCAAGATGCGCGTGACCATCGACCACCCCGGGCTGCCGGAGGCGCTCAAGGCGATCGCGGCCGACGCCGTGCAGTCGATCTGGCAGGCCGCCAACGAGGCGGCCGCCGGCGAATTGGCCGCCTTGCGGGCCGAAGCGCGGCTGCAGGCGAGCGAGGCGGAAGCGCAGCGCGACCTGGCGCGGGCCGCGGTGGTGGTGGCCGAGCAGGAGACCGCCGCCGTGCAGGCCGGGCTCGACGCGGAGCAGAGCGCACGCGCGGCGCTGCAGGGGGAACTGGACGCCGAGCGCCAGGCCCACGCCGCCGCGCGGGCGCGTCAGGAGGCGGGGCAGCGCCAGATCGAGGCGCTCGAGCGGCAATTGGGAGAGTTGCGTACCCAATTCTCGAYGGAGCTGGAACGCACCCGCGAGCAGGTGGCCGTCGCGCAGGAGCGAGCCAGCGCCACCGAGCGCCGCGCGCTGCGCGAGATCGACCAGGAGCGCACGCTGCGCCAGAAGGGCGAGCAGGCGGTCGCGGACCTGCGCGCCGAACTGGCGGCCGTGCAGGCGAAGGCGCAAGATGCCGCCGTGGCCGGCGCCGAGGMGCGGGCGCGGTTGCAGGCCGAGCGCGACACGCTCAGCCGGCAACTGGCGGAGGCAGAGCAGGCGCTCGGACGAGGGCAGRCGGCGCAAGAAGGGCTGCGGGCCGAACTGGCAGCGGCRCTAAGACGGGCCGAGCGCGCGCAAGCGGAAGCCAATGCGACGCGCCACCAGGCGACCGCCAGGCGCCGCGCGCCGACCACACGCACCAAGTTCAAGCCGGGGTCGGCCTGAGGGGGCACCCGAGGGAGGGGATTTGTCCACCGCGCCACGGGATAAGCCTGTGCACAAACCGYGCGAGGACCAGATGCCCGGCGGGCTCCTCGGGTCTGATTAGTTTTTGAGCGGCGGGGTGACCACGTGATTCCCAATCCCCAAGGGAGCAGGTTGCTTTACACCAGCGATCCGCCGGCACAATGTTGAGGCCTAACGGTCTTTGAGACGACAACGCAGGATCCTGCTCCGCAGCTTCCTCAAATCTGTGCACCTAAAATGATGTCGATCGAAATCGAGCGCGCGGAAGCGATCACCTGGATCCGCATCCAGATGGCCCAGCATGGGCTGAGCCTGTCCGACCTGCTGGCCGCCGGCTGCTTTGCCGAGTCGCCTCCGCGCCCAACGCCTGGTGCGGTGCGCTACCGCAACGCGCACGGGCAGGGCTGGGACGGCCGCGGCGCCATGCCGGACTGGTTGCAGCGGGCGGTCAACGCCGGGCAGTCCGTGGAACATTTCCGCGTCGGTCTGACCGAGTGATTGCGCATGGCTACGGTCAGCTTGGCTTTGGTGATCGCGGTGAGTGCATCCTGGATTGGTCTCACATCGCCATGCGGGCACCTGGTCAAGTGGCTCCCTGTTACATCGAGTCGCTGCCAACTTCTCTCACACCTGTCCGCGATTGCGCGAAGCCACAGCAACAGTTGTCGGCGACTCGGCGAGCGGTACGAATCGTCGTGTTGGGCCGTCGAGGGYATCGATGCTACCCTTCTCGATGTCGTAAACCCATCCGTGCAGATTCATGCGCCCCTGTTCGAGTGCAAGTGCCACGGACGGATGGGTGTGTAGATTGGCCAACTGCGCGATCACGTTCTCTCTGACGAGACTGTCGAGCTTGGCGCGAGGGGTATCGAACTGATACGCCGCATTGATCGCTTTCGCAGCATCTGCATGACGCAACCAGCTCGCGACTGCCGGCAGGTGATCAAGACATGTGC
>NZ_JBFTNE010000218.1:0-3991 GCF_056397325.1 Cupriavidus sp. 05N39 | reverse complement strand
GGGGCCAGATGCGCTGGCGCGACACCAAACGATGCCCGGCCATCCTGGGCGCACAACGGCCATGAGCAGGGACATGCTCACCCTGGTGCATGCCGCCGCGGATAGCGTCCCGCTTCGAGTGTCTTCCCGGGCCGCGGCGCCTTGCCTCACGGCACCCGCCACTGCCTCCCAGCCGGTTCCAACCCGTTTTCCTTTCTCGCGTTTCGCGATCCTCCCGTTTGCAATCCAGAGCCACCTCCAATTCCGAGACCTCCCGCGCCATCCTCGTCGGTGTCGATTTCGGCAAGCATGATTTCCAGGAAAGCCTGAGCGAGTTGGCGTTGCTGACGTCAACCGCCGGCTCCACCCCGGTGCATACGCTGACCGGACGCCGGTCGCGCCCGGATCCGGCGTTGTTCATCGGCTCCGGCAAGGCGGAGGAACTGAAGGAAGCCGCCGATGCGCTTGACGCCGACGTGGTGGTGTTCAATCACACGCTCAGCCCTGCGCAGCAGCGCAATCTGGAGCGTTTCCTGCAACGCCACGTGATCGACCGTACGGGCCTGATCCTGGATATCTTCGGGCAGCGGGCACAGAGCCACGTCGGTAAGGTGCAAGTCGAGCTCGCCCAGGTCCAGTACCAGGCTTCGCGGCTGGTCCGCGCCTGGAGCCACCTGGAGCGGCCACCCCGCGGCGGGCGCGCGCCCGCAACGACACCCTGAGCATCTCGCTGGTCGGCTATACCAATGCCGGCAAGTCGACGCTGTTCAATGCCCTGACCAAGGCGCGTGCCTACGCGGCCGACCAGTTGTTCGCCACGCTGGATACCACCTCGCGCCGGCTTTACCTGGAGGATGTGGGCAACGTGGTGTTATCGGATACCGTCGGTTTTATCCGCGATCTGCCCACCCAACTGGTGGCTGCGTTCCGGGCTACGCTGGAAGAAACCGTGCACGCGGATCTGCTACTGCATGTGGTCGACGCCTCCAGTCCGGTGCGGCATGAGCAGATCGAGCAGGTCAATCGCGTGCTGGCCGAGATCAATGCCGACGACATCCCGCAGATTGTGGTGATGAACAAGATCGACGCGGCGCCGGAACTTCTGGCGCAGGGCCCCAGGGTGGAGCGCAATGAGGACGGCGTGCCGACGCGCGTGTTCGTCAGTGCGCGCGACGGCATCGGTCTGGACACCTTGCGCGAGGCCTTGGTGGACGTGGCGCGCTGGCTGGCCGAACGTCCGCCCGAACGTCCGCCGCTGGACCCGCGCCTGGCTGATGTGGCGGCTTATCACGACGACGATGACGGCGGCGATCATGATCGCGAAGACGCCGGGGTGAATCCGGAAGAACCCGACATGCATTGATCCAGTTCGACGGAAATCACGGCCAGATTGCCTCAAATAGGAAAATGTGGCGTCGATGACTGTTAGAATCCCCCTGTTCCAACTATCCCGGACCCGTGCACTTCATGCCCCAGTTTCCCCGGAATTCTGAATCGAGCCATGCCTTTGGCAGCCGCGCAGGTGGCCGCAACGGCGGCCATGCACCGTCGCGGACGGCCTGGCAGCGTTTGCGCGCGATCCTGTCGTTGAACGATCCACGTTGGGGTCGGGGCGGCCCGGATGACGAAGACAAGGACAAGGACAAGGACAGCCGCGACAACAATCGCCAGCACCAGCGTCCCCCGCAGGATGGTCCGCCCGACCTCGACGAGCTCTGGCGCGATTTCAATCGCCGCCTGAATGGCCTGCTCGGCCGCAAGGAAAACGGCGGTGGCGGCAACCAGGGCTTCGGCGGCGGCGCGCGCACGCCGGGCAAGGGCTCGGGCATCGGCGCCGGCGTGGTGGTGGTCGCCGCGCTGGGCATCTGGCTGGCCAGCGGATTCTTCATGGTGCAGGAAGGCCAGACCGCCGTCATCCTGCAGTTCGGCAAGTTCAAGTACACCACGGGCCCCGGTATCAACTGGCGCCTGCCGTACCCGATCCAGTCCGCCGAGATCGTCAACCTGTCGGGCGTGCGTTCGGTAGAGGTGGGGCGCTCCACTTCGATCAAGGACAGCAACCTGAAGGACGCGTCCATGCTGACGCAGGACGAGAACATCATCGACGTCCGCTTCACGGTGCAATACGACATCCAGGACGCGAGCGAATTCCTGTTCTACAACAAGACCGATCGTGGTGGCGATGAAGAACTGGTGACCCAGGCCGCCGAGACCTCGGTGCGCGAGATCGTCGGGCGCAACAAGATGGACGCGGTGCTCTACGAGAACCGCGAGCAGATCGCACAGAATCTGGCCAAATCCATCCAGTCGATCCTGAGCGCCTACAAGACCGGTATCCGCGTGATCTCCGTCAACGTGCAGAGCGTGCAGCCGCCCGAGCAGGTGCAGGCCGCCTTCGACGATGTCAACAAGGCCAGCCAGGACCGGGAGCGTGCCATCAGCGAAGGCCAGGCTTACGCCAATGACGTGATCCCGCGCGCCAAGGGTACCGCCGCGCGCCTGAACGAAGAAGCCGAAGCCTACAAGGCGCGGGTGACCGCCCAGGCCGAAGGCGATGCCTCGCGCTTCCGGCAGGTCCAGGCCGAGTACGCCAAGGCCCCGCAGGTGACGCGTGACCGCATCTACATCGAGACCATGCAGCAGATCTATACCAATTCGACCAAGGTGCTGGTGGATTCGCGCCAGGGCAACAATCTCCTCTACCTGCCGCTGGACAAGCTGATGGCGCAGTCGCAGGGCGGCACGCCGGGTTCCGGCACCGCGCAGGCGCCCGCGGCCGGCAGCAGCACGCCTGCCGCGCCGGAAGCCGGTAGCGATACCCGGTCGCGCGAGCTGTTGCGCAACCGTGACCGCGATTCGCGCTGAGGAGCCCCGACATGAACCGACTGATTTCCGTAGTAATCGGCCTCTTCATCGTGCTGGCGATCGGCTCGTCGATGGTATTCGTGGTGGACCAGCGGCAGTACGCCGTGGTGTTCGCGTTTGGCCAGATCAAGCAGGTGGTGAACGAGCCTGGCCTGCACTTCAAGCTGCCACCGCCACTGCAGAACGTGATCTTCATGGACCGCCGCCTGCTGACCATCGACGTGGCCGCCTCGGAGCGTTTCCTGACCGCCGAGAAGAAAAGCATGGTGGTGGACTGGTTCGTCAAATGGCGCATCACCGATCCACGCAAGTTCTACGTGGCCTTCAATGGCAACATCCGTGGCGCGCAGGACCGCATGACCCAGCGTATCGACTCCGTTGCCCGCGAGGAATTCGGCAAGCGCACGGTGGCGGAGCTGGTGGCCGGCGAGCGTGAGAAGGTGATGCAGAATATCCGCTCCGCGATGGCCGACTACGCCCAGTCCGTGGGCGTCGAGATCATCGACGTGCGCCTGAAGCGCGTCGACCTGCTGCCCGCGATCAGCGAATCGGTGTATCGCCGCATGGAGGCCGAGCGCAAGCGCGTGGCCAATGAGCTGCGCTCCACCGGCGCCGCCGAAGGCGAGAAGATTCGCGCCGATGCCGATCGCCAGCGCGAAGTCGTGCTGGCCGAGGCCTATCGCGATGCGCAGAAGATCAAGGGCGAGGGCGATGCCCGCGCCTCGCAGATCTACGCAGAATCGTTTGGCCGCGATCCGCAGTTCGCCCAGTTCTGGCGCAGTATGGAGGCCTACCGCAATACGTTCCGCGACAAGCGCGACGTGTTGGTGCTGGAGCCCAATTCCGACTTCTTCCGCTATATGCGGTCGGCGGGCGGCGCCGCGGCGCCGGCGGCAGTGCCTCCGGCGAGCCGTCGCTAAGCTGGGCGGCCACGGCCGCCAGGCAATACGACAAAACCCCGGCTTGCCGGGGTTTTGTCCGGCTGGAGGGGTGGCTGCCGATGCCTTCGACGGGCGTCGTCGCCGCCTCATCCGCCGCGCCAGGTGACTGGTGCCCGGCTTGGCCCGTGTCCCGAGGCGAGACGGGAACGTAATTCAACGGGTGGCCCAGGCCGCCCGGCAACTGTGTGAAGTGAAGAGATTTACCA
>NZ_JBFTNE010000217.1:0-3391 GCF_056397325.1 Cupriavidus sp. 05N39 | reverse complement strand
TGTTACGTCCCGGGCTATTTGAGGAGCGGCGTCGCGAGCTATTCGAGGTGAGACGTCGGCAATCGTCGCGGGTTGCCGGAGGCGCAGAGCAACTCCGGCGTAGCGTGAGATGGAATGAGGCGAAGTCCGAGAATCGTCGCACGATGAAGGGGGGCGAAGGGCAAACAGCCCCGGGATGGCCGGGGCTGTTGCTTAGAACGGATCGTCCAGACGGGGTTGGCGTTTGCCGCCACCGTGCCATGGTTCGTAATAGCGGCGGATCTGGTCCCGGTACGTGGCGCTGAACCACAGGAAGCAATCTGAGAGGAAGTGCTGGATTTGCGCGGCTGCCTCGTCAGATAGTGTGGGTGGAATCGGCATCGGGGGCATGGCAGGACGGGGCGTGTTCTTGGATCGCATGCGGGAAGACTCCTTGTGTTGACTACCGGCAGTCATCGCAACTCCTCGATAGCCTGTTGAAGCAGCTCGTCTGGCAGGTGATTGAGCCCTTTCGGAACGGCCAATTGCATGGTGGTGCGCAAGATGCGCCCGGCCTGCCGCGGTAGGCCACGCGAGGCCTGCCGCAGCAGTTCGAGCCCGGAGTCGGCCAGCAGCGTGTGGGTGCAGCCGGCGCTCTTGAGCGCGTGCGCAATGAGCTGCGCGAAGCGTTCACGCTCGAAGACCGGTTTGAACAGCACACGCGCCTGAATGCGTCCATACAAGGCGGCGTACGGCGCGCGCTCGAGCGTACTGGCCAGACTCGGATGACCGGCGAACCAGACGGTGAGCAGGTCACGGGCATCGAAGGCGAAGTTCAGGAACGACGGGAAGTCGCGGAAGAACTCGGGCGGCAGGTTCTGGGCTTCGTCGATGATCCACACGGGCAGCAATTGCTTGCTGTCGGCCAGCTCGGTGATGCGCTGCTTCAGGTCGCGCCACAGGTCGGCGCGCCGATAGCCGGGTTCGAGGCCGAGCGCGCGGGCCAGCGCCCGGTACAGATCGACGCGCCCGAACTCGGTCTCGGCCAAGTAGATGACCAGATAGCGATGCGGATTGAGCGTGCGGGTGATGTGGCGCAGCGCGGCGGTCTTGCCCACGCCGGGCTCGCCGGTGAGCAGGCCGATGCCGGGGCTGGTCAGCAGCCACTGGAAGCGCTCAGTCAACTGGGCGAGCGCACCGTCGTCCCACAGTTCGGTCGAATCCTTGTCCAGCAGCGCACGACGCAGGCCGAAGTGTTGTCGGTACATGTCATGCCTCCGGTGCGTAGTGGCGCTGGTGAACGAGCTCGATCAGATTGGGCCCCGGCGAGGCAGGTTCGCCGGTCGCCGGTTCCGACAGGGGCTTGCGACGCCGGCGGGTGAGGTTTGCAACGGCGTCGAGTTCGGTGGCGGCGCCCAGCGGCTGTCCGGATTCGCTCTCGACCCGCCTGACCGTCGCGGTATGCGGATCGACGACGAGCTGCACGGTCTGGCCGGTCAGCTCGTACGGGACCTCGAAGCGCTTGCCCTGGAACGACACCGTGCCATCGCGACGCACGTGGCGCGCGACGCGATGCAGGAACAGCTCATCGAGTTGCGCGGCCAGCGAGCCCAGCGAGCGGATCCTGGGCAGGTCCTGCTGATAGCGGGCCAGCGGCGTTTGGTTATCGAGCGCGCTGTGTGGGTTGCGGTGATAGACCTGCTCGACCCAGGCCCACAGGCGGGCGTTCAGGTCGGCCAGGTCGCGCAGATGGGTGATGTCGAGCTCGGCGAGGAACTGCTCGCGTAGGGTCCGGTGCCAGCGTTCCAACTTCCCCTTGCCTTCTGGTGCGTATGGCCGGCAATAGACCAGTCGGATCGMCAGGCGTGCGCAGATGCCCTGCAGGGTCGAAGCGCGATACGCTGCGCCGTTGTCGACGACGATCATCTTTGGCACGCCGCGCTTGAGCAGCGCCTGCTTGAGCACGCCCTCGATATCCAGCGCCGTCTCGGACAGGCAGAAGGCGCTGTGGGCGATGAGCCGCGAGGCGTCATCCATGAGCGAGACGAGATAGGTCTTCATGCGCCGGCCGCCGAACGACAGCGTGGGTGCGTGCATGACGTCGCCGTACCAGATGGAGCCGGCGTGTTCGGCCACGAAGCTGCGCTTCTCGTCGGGCACGACCGCTGGGCCGGCAATGCGCGAGAGCCCATGCGTCTGAAGCAGGCGGTGCACCGCGCAGCGCGAGAGCGAGTCGCGCGGCACAACGCCGCTGGCCTCGAGCAGCAGGCGAATCTGGCGAATCGAGCGGCGCGGGTTCTCGCGCTTGGCGGCCAGCACCGCGGTTTGCACCGGCTCGGGCAGCTTGGAGCGGCCGGTATCGGTGCGGGGCTTGTCGGCCAGCCCCGCGATGCCCTCGCGCCGCCAGGCGTAGTACCAGGCCTGCAGGGTCTTCTCGCCGATGTGGCGCCGGCGCGAGCCGGGGATCGCATACTCCTGGCGGGCCAGTTGCCGCAGGAGCTGCTGCAGCTCGCCGCGGCCCAGCTTCTCGCGGCTGACCAGCGGGCCCAGCACGGACAGGCGAAACAGTGCCTTCGGATCGATGTCATTCATGAACGTTCCTCGTAAAAAGGGAAACGCCATGAGACCTGCAATCCGAATCCGGCGGCAGTGGGCAAAGTGTGTGGAGTCCCGGTGCCAATGCGAATTGGCCCATCGCGGCCCGCGTTGGAGTCAATTGATCACGGGACATCCTGGTCGTCGTGATCGAGCCAGGCCATTGCCTCACACAACGGCATTCGCGCGAAGCAGGTGAGCCAGAACGTGGTGGAATCGGCGGCGCGGCCCAGTTCGGCAAAGCGGCTGCGCAGATGGAACATGAAGGTCGCGCCGTGCGCCTGGAGCCAGTGCCACCAGCGCCGCACGGTGTGGTAGCTCAGCGCGAACACGGCGGCCACGCGGCGCAGCGATGCGCCGATGAGCAGGAGCAGCAGGACTTGCTGCTGCAGTGCCCAGTCGTACCAGCGGCGTGGGCAGATGCACAGCGGCAGGCGCGAGCAGGTGCGGCGGCACGTTGGGCAACGAAAGCGTGGAACCGGTGCCGGATTGAGCGAGCCGTCCTCGCCGCGGTCGGCCTTGCGGTGGTAGCAGCCATGGCACCACAGACAGGCGCCACCGCAATGGATGCAGACCTTGGGCCGGTACGACTGCGGGGTGGCACGAACGGCGCGAAGATGTTGTTCGAGAGTGGGAAACGCGAATACAATCCGATGCATAGGCCAGTCTGTTCTGATGTTCGTACGAGGTCCGGAAACGTCGCACGATATCAGAGGAGTACTGGCCTTCTTTACGCCCGTCGTGTCTCGCGATGGTCAAGGCGATGTTCCTAAACTCGCTCTTGCCGAAACCGCGACAAACACCCCTCGCCAAACCTCAAAATTGGCGGGACGTAACA
>NZ_JBFTNE010000216.1:0-3526 GCF_056397325.1 Cupriavidus sp. 05N39 | reverse complement strand
ATGCGCGACCTGCCATGGCGCGAGTGGCCGCAGCGACTCGCCCAGGTTTCCGCGACTGGCTGGCCAGACCCCCGAATATCTGCAGGCACAGCTCAAAGGCTTCCGCGATCATGAACGCGGAGAATCCGATGCACGCTCGCACATGTGGGGAATCGCCGCGCAACTCGATAACGCGACGATCCAATCGCTGGCCGACTATTACGGGAGTCAGACGCCGGCGCCGGGTGTGGCCGGCGACCCCGAGCTGACGAGCAAAGGACAAACGATTTTCGAGCAAGGCTTCGCTGACCGCGGGGTGCCCGCCTGTGCTTCCTGCCACGGCGCACGGGCCGAGGGCGCCGGCGCATTCCCGCGACTGGCCGGGCAGCATCGCGCCTAYCTGCTACGCCAGATCGAAGTGTTCAAGAACCGTTCGCGCGGCAACTCGCCCGTGATGAGCGCGGTGGCGCACGATTTGAGCTACGACGAGGCCAGCGCCGTGGCCGCCTACTTGCAATCCAGGTGATCGCCTCCCCTTCCAATGCAGGCGGCGGGGTCGGTGCCGCGACCTGCGCGCGCGCCTTATACGCCATTTCGCGACCTCGCGACCGCGTGTAGTCCTCTCTGCACTATAGGGAAGCAGGCAAGACGCAGCCTGCGAATGCCGCGTCTCAGACTGGAGAAGCGCTAAACCTGGGCCGCCCGCGCCTATGAATGGGCTTCTTGTCCTGGATCAAAGTTTACCTGCCGGCTTTGACTAGGTTGGAAGTGTCTTGCGACCGGGTACTGCATGCGTTTCCTGGCATCGCGAACTCCGAGCTTCTCCCGCAGCGTGCGGAGTGAGTGCAACGGCGCGGTGCAGCCGGAACCGGTGTGGCAAAAAGCGGGGCACTGGACGAAATTTCCGGTGCCATGCCGAAGTCGAGGCGGCCGATTGCGAACAGGCGGCCAACGTCCCTCGATCAGCTAAAGCGAAATATCGCCGGCGGCGAGCCGTCCATATTGTTGCAGTGAATTTCATTTCACAAGAGGAGACAGCCATGGAACGGAAGATTCTGGTGCTCAGCCTTCTGGCTATGGCGCTCGCGGCACCGCCCAATCATGCTCAGACTCCGCCGGCGGGCACGGCCCCGGCCGCGGCCGCGGCGAGCGCTGTCGATCAAGGATCGATTCAGGCACTCAAGGACATGGGCGCCTATCTGCAGACATTGAAGCGCTTCCGGGTATCGAACGATCTGACCGCCGAACGGGTGCTGGCGGATGGGCAGAAACTACAGCACATGGCAAGGGCGGATATGGACGTCGTCCGTCCGAACAAGCTGCGCGTCATGATGCTAAGTCCGCGCTCAGAACGCGAACTGATCTACGACGGCAAGACTGTTACCCTCTATACCCCTGCGCAAAAGTATTACTCGTCGGTGGAATTTTCCGACACCATCGGTGGCCTGATCGCCCGGTTGCAGGAAAAGTACGGCGTGGAACTGCCGCTAACAGATCTCTTCATCTGGGGTACCCCCGCCGCGCCACTCGACAAGATCGAGTCCGCAATGAATGCCGGCCAGGACTTTGTCGGAAAGGACCTTTGCGATCATTACGCTTTTCGTCAGGGCAATATCGACTGGCAGATCTGGATTACCACCGGAGGCAAGCCGCTGCCGCGCAAGGTCGTCATCACCAATCGGGCGGATGAAGCCCGTCCGCAATCGGTCTCCCTCCTTGAGTGGAACCTGACGCCGAGCTTCACGGACTCGGTGTTCAGCTTCACGCCGCCGAAAGGCTCTTCCAAGATCGAGATCGTGCCGGTCAAGACAAAGTAAAGGAGCCATCATGAAGAGATCATTCAGCAAGTTGCTTCAGATGCCGCTGGCCTTGCTTGTCCTCGCCAGCTTCGCGTTGGTTCCCGCGGGCGAGGCGGCAGCTCGTGCCGGCGGCGGCGGCGGCGGTGGCGGAGGTGGTGGTGGTGGCGGTGCTCGCGCACAAGCGGCTGGTGGTGGCGGCGGCGGCGCTCACGCGCAAGCGGCTGGCGGCGGTGGTGGCGCCAGGCAGACTGCTCAGGTCAACAATAGCAAGGCCGACGCGCGGACCAACAATGTCCGCAACACCAGTGTGAACAACGTCAACAACGTCAACAAGAATGTCAACGTGAATGTCCAAGGTAATAGTGGCGGTTGGGACAATGACTACCACCCGGTCGGGGCCGCTGTCGCGGTCGGTGCCACGGTTGCCGTGACTTCGGCCATTGTCGGCTCGATGGTGAGAACCGTGCCGCCAGGTTGCGTACCGGTCAACTATAGCGGCATGGTCTACCAGCAATGCGGCACTACCTGGTATCAGCCGCAAGGATCCCAATATGTGGTCGTGAATCCTCCGTATTGACGCCTGCGTGTTCGGCTTCAACATCTCATGGTGATCCCCTACTAAAGCAGACAGCTGGCAGCGACGCGCTCTCGACCTCTGCCAGCCACAAGGCCAGTTCCCACCAGTCCGCCGCGGCGTTCGCGCACGGCCCGCCGCCGAAGGCCGCCAGTGCGGCCTCGATGCGCTGCGCCGTCCCGGCCAGCCCGGCATGTGGTGCCGGCGCGGATCCGACGGCGGCCGGCACCGGCTGTCCCGATAGCCAGCACCACGGCGCGGGACTGTGTCATCAGGACCAGCGACTCCATTTCCAGTTCGACCCCGAGCACACGCACCGTGCCCGCCACACGCCGGATGGGATTGCCACGCGCTTCGGCGATCCGCAGCAGGTTCGCCAGTGCGTCGACGGCGCCCCGGCACGCGCAACCGGCTATGCAGCCGCCTCGACCACCGCCACCGCCCTTTCCGCCGCCGGGGACAGCGTGCGCTGCGCCAGGCGCACGATCACGAACTCCACGGTCATGGCGGGGGTCCCCGCCAGTTCCAGCGGCACGAGCGCGCCGGCCTCCAGTTCGGCCCTGAGCGCGCGCGCGGGCGCCAGCAGGACTGCATCGGAATGCCGCGCCAGGTGCGCCAGTGCGCGAAAGTCGTTGCACTCCACCTGCAAGGGCAGGGTTTCGCCAGGCCGGCAGCCAAGCAGCCTGCGCAGTTGCCCGTGGCCGTACGGCGGCAGCGTCACCGACACCAGGGCGGCCTCGCGCAACAGCGCCGGCGTGACCCGCCCGCGGCTAAGCGGATGGTCCGGGCGCACATACCAGCCCGAGCGCTCCGGCCGCAGCCGCCGAACCTCCAGTTCCGCCACCGGCGGAATCGTGCGGTGCTCCGCCACCAGGAAATCCAGCGTCTCGGCGTGCAAGGCGGCGAGCAGCGCCGGCGCGCTATTTACCTCGGCCGTCACGCGCAACTTGGGCCATTGGCGATTCATGGCGGATAGCACCTCGGGCAGCAGGATGGCCGCGGGAAATGGCCCCATCCCCAGCTGGACGCTGCCGATCTCGTGCTGCTGCACCAGCGCGAGATCGCGCGACAGGCAACGGGTTTCGAACAGGATGCGGCGGGCCCGCTCGGCCACCATGCGCCCCGCCGACGTCAATGTGACCCCGCGCGCGCCGCGGTCGAACAGCGGCATGCC
>NZ_JBFTNE010000215.1:0-3639 GCF_056397325.1 Cupriavidus sp. 05N39 | reverse complement strand
CATGGCCTCGACCTGGTCGTGCGTCACATACATGCTGGTGGTACGCAGGCGCCGATGCAGTWCCTTCAGTTCCAGGCGCATCTGCACCCGCAGCTTGGCGTCGAGGTTGGACAGCGGTTCGTCGAACAGGAACACGGCAGGCTCGCGCACGATCGCGCGGCCCATGGCCACGCGCTGGCGCTGGCCGCCCGACAAGGCGCGCGGCTTGCGCTCCAGCAGCGGCGCCAGCTCGAGAATGCCCGCGGCATGCTTGACGCGCTGCTCGATCTCGCTCTTTGCCATGCCACGTATCTTCAAGCCATAAGCCATGTTGTCGTACACGCTCATATGCGGATAGAGCGCGTAGTTCTGGAACACCATGGCGATGTCCCGCTCGGCGGGTTCGAGGTTATTGACGATCTTCTCGCCAATATGCACCTCCCCGCCACTGATGGCTTCAAGCCCGGCCACCATGCGCAACAGCGTGGATTTGCCGCAGCCCGACGGGCCGACAATGACGATGAACTCGCCATCGTTGATTTCCATATCGATGCCGTGCACAACCTTGACGTTGCCGGCGTAGGTCTTCTGTACGTTGCGAAGCGACAGTTTTGCCATTGCTATTCTTTCTCGCTGGGCAAGCGTGGCGGGCGCGCCAACCAGTGGGCACACCCCGCCCCGCCCGCTTATTTTTCGGTTTCGACCAGGCCCTTGACGAACCACTTCTGCATCAGCACCACCACGATCGCGGGCGGCACCATGGCCAGCATCACGGTGGCCATCACCAGGTTCCAGTCGGTGGCTGCGTCTCCGGAGCGGGAGATCATCTGCGTCACGCCCACCACCACCGGCGTCATCGACTTCTGCGTGGTGATCAGGAGCGGCCACAGGTACTGGTTCCAGCCGTAGATGAACTGGATCACGAACAGCGCCGCGATGCTGGTCTTGGACAGCGGCAGCACCACGTCCTTGAAGAAGCGCAGCGGCCCGGCACCGTCGATGCGCGCGGCCTCGGCCAACTCGTCCGGGATGGTCAGGAAGAACTGGCGGAACAGGAAGGTCGCGGTGGCCGAGGCGATGATCGGGATGGTCAGGCCAAAGTAGCTATCCAGCATGCCCAGGTCCGACACTACCTTGTAGGTCGGCAGGATCCGCACTTCCACCGGCAGCATCAGCGTGATGAAGATCATCCAGAAGAAGGTCTTGCGCAGCGGGAACTTGAAGTACACCACCGCGAAGGCCGAGATGATCGAAATCGCGATCTTGCCCAGCGAAATGCCCAGCGCCATGATCAGGCTGTTGAACATCATGCTGGAGACGGGGGAAGCGGACTCGCCCACGCCCCTGAACAGTACGGTGCGATAGTTCTCGAAGAAATGGCCGCCGGGGATCAGCGTCATCGGTGCGTCAAGCACCTGCTCCGCCGTCAGCGTGGAGGCCACGAAGGTGATATAGACCGGAAACGCCACTACCAGGATGCCGAGGATCAGCACCGCATGCGTGAGGAAATCCAGAAAGGGTCGTCGTTCTACCATGTTTGCGCCCGCCTGATCAGTATTGAACCTTGCGTTCCACGTAGCGGAACTGCACCACCGTGAGCGCGATCACGATCACCATCAGCACCACCGACTGCGCTGCCGAGCCACCGATGTCCATGCCGCGGAAACCGTCGTGGAACACCTTGTAGACCAGCGTGTTGGTGGAGTTGAACGGACCACCGTGCGTCACCGAGTCGATGATGGCGAAGGTATCGAAGAACGCGTACACCACGTTGATCACCATCAGGAAGAAGGTGGTCGGCGACAGCAGCGGAAAGATGATCGACCAGAAACGGCGCCACGGCCCCGCGCCGTCGATGGCGGCAGCCTCGATCAGCGACTTTGGAATGCTCTGCAGGCCCGCCAGGAAGAACAGGAAGTTGTAGCTGATCTGTTTCCACGCCGCCACCAGGATCACCAGGGTGAGAGCCTGCTGTCCGTTGAGCAGGAAGTTCCAGTCCATGCCCAGCGCGCGCAGCGCGTACGACACCACGCCCAGGCTGGGGTTGAACAGGAACATCCACAGCACGCCCGCCACTGCCGGCGCCACGGCATAGGGCCAGATCAGCAGCATCTTGTAGGCCATCGCGCCACGCAGCACGCGGTCGGCGAAATACGCCAGCACGAGCGCGAAGGAGAGCCCCACCAGCGTGACGCCCACGGCGAATACGCCGGTAATGCGGAAGGACTCCAGGTAGAGCGGATCATTCCACAGCGTGCGGAAGTTCTCCAGCCCGACAAAGTCCAGGTTGATGCCGAACGCGTCCTGCTGCAGCACGGACTGGTACAGGGCCTGGCCCGCGGGCCAGAAGAAGAAGATGAGCGTGATGGCGATCTGCGGAAAAACCAGCAGATAAGGCAGCCATCGCGATCGGAAGACAACCCGTTTTTCCATGGGCAATTGTCCAACGGATGCCGCGCGAAGCGGCATCAAACCAGATCACAGCGCGAGTCCGCGAAGCGGCGCGCCAACCAATCGGCGCATTGGCCGGGACGCACCCTTGCGGGAACGCCCCGGCCAATGCGCCGGGCCAACAAAAACGGGCGGGATACTGCCCCGCCCGTTTTGCGGCAAAACAGGCCTAGCTTACTCGCGCGCGGTCTTCTGGAAACGCTCGAGCAGATCGTTGCCGCGCTTGACGGCGGTATCGAGGGCTTCCTGGGGCTGCTTCTTGCCTGCCCAGACCGCTTCGAGTTCCTCGTCAACCACGGTACGGATCTGCACCAGGTTGCCGAGGCGCACGCCGCGCGACTTGTCGGTGGTTTTGACCACCATCTGCTCCACGGACACGTCGGCGCCCGGGTTCTTGTCATAGTAGCCGGACTTCTTGGTCAGCTCGTAGGCCGCCATGGTGACCGGCAGGTAGCCGGTAGCCTGGTGCCAGTCGGACTGGATTTCCGGACGCGACAGGTAGGTGAAGAACTTGGCCACGCCCTTGTACTCCTCGGCCTTCTTGCCGCCCATCACCCACAGCGAAGCGCCGCCGATGATGGTGTTCTGCGGGGCGCCCGGCACGTCCGCGTAGTACGGCAGCTGCGATACGCCGAAGGCGAACTTGGCATTCTTGCGGATATTGGCCAGCGAAGCCGACGAACCGGTGAACATCGCGCATTCGCCGTTATAGAACTTGGCCTGCGATTCCGACTTGCGCCCGCCGTAGCTGAAGTAGCCCTTCTTCACCATTTCCTGCAGGTTGGCGATGTGCTTGACATGCAGCGGGCTGTTGAAGACCAGGCGCGCATCGGTGCCGCCGAAGCCGTTGTTCTTGGTGGCGAACAGCGTGTTGTGCCAGGCCGAGAAGCTCTCCAGGTGCACCCAGCCCTGCCAGTCGGTGGTGTACGCGCACTGGCCGCCGGAGGCCTTGATCTTGGCCGAGTACTGCATCACTTCGGGCCAGGTCTTGGGCGGCTTGCTGGCGTCCAGGCCGGCCTTCTTGAAGGCGTCCTTGTTGTAATAGAAGACCGTGGTCGAACTATTGAACGGGAAGGACAGCATCTCGCCCTTGGACGAGGTGTAGTAGCCGGCGACGGCGGGGATGTAGATCTTCTGGTCGAATTTCTCCCCCGCATCCTTCATCACGGTGGATACCGGCTTGATGGCCCCCTTGGCGCTCATCATGGT
>NZ_JBFTNE010000214.1:0-5209 GCF_056397325.1 Cupriavidus sp. 05N39 | reverse complement strand
GGCCCGCAGGCCATGACCCCCTCGGAAGCCTTCGTCGAGACCCTTGCCGCCAACGGCGTGACCGACATGTTCGGCATCATGGGGTCGGCCTTCATGGACGCCATGGACATCTTCGCCCCCGCCGGCATCCGCCTGATCCCCGTCGTGCATGAGCAGGGCGCCGGCCACATGGCCGACGGCTATGCCCGCGTCTCCGGCCGCCACGGCGTCGTCATCGGCCAGAACGGCCCCGGCATCAGCAACTGCGTCACCGCCATCGCCGCCGCTTACTGGGCCCACAGCCCCGTGGTCATCGTCACCCCCGAAGCCGGCACCATGGGCATCGGCCTGGGCGGCTTCCAGGAAGCCAAGCAGYTGCCGATGTTCCAGGAGTTCACCAAGTACCAGGGCCACGTCACCCACCCGGCCCGCATGGCCGAGTTCACCGGCCGCTGCTTCGACCGCGCCATGGCCGAGATGGGCCCCACCCAGCTCAATATCCCCCGCGACTACTTCTACGGACAGATCAAGGCCGAGATCCCCCAGCCCCAGCGCCTGGACCGCGGCCCCGGCGGCGACCAGCGCCTGAACGAAGCCGCCGAACTGCTCGCGCAGGCCAGGTTCCCCGTCATCATCTCCGGCGGCGGCGTGGTCATGGCCGATGCCATCGCGGAGTGCCAGGCGCTGGCCGAGCGGCTGGGCGCCCCGGTGGTCAACAGCTACCTGCATAACGACTCCTTCCCCGCCAGCCACCCGCTGTGGTGCGGCCCGCTGGGCTACCAGGGCTCCAAGGCGGCCATGAAGCTGCTCGCCCGCGCCGACGTCGTCATCGCCCTCGGCTCGCGCCTCGGACCGTTCGGCACCCTGCCCCAGCACGGCATGGACTACTGGCCCAAGAACGCCAAGATCATCCAGATCGATGCCGACCATAAGATGCTTGGCCTGGTGAAGAAGATCTCGGTGGGCATCTGCGGCGACGCCAAGGCCGCCGCCGTGGCGCTGACCGAGCGTCTGGCCGGACGCACGCTGGCGTGCGACGCCTCCCGCGAAGACCGCGCCGGCCAGATCGCCGCCGAGAAGGCCGCCTGGGAGAAGGAGCTCGACGAGTGGACCCACGAGCGCGACCCCTACAGCCTGGACATGATCGAGGAGCAGAAGCAGGAACGCACGCCCACCGGCGGCCACTACCTGCATCCGCGCCAGGTCCTGCGCGAGCTGGAGAAGGCCATGCCGGAAGACGTGATGGTTTCCACCGACATCGGCAACATCAACTCGGTGGCCAACAGCTACCTGCGCTTCAACAAGCCGCGCAGCTTCTTCGCCGCCATGAGCTGGGGCAACTGCGGCTATGCCTTCCCCACCATCATCGGCGCCAAGGTGGCCGCACCCCACCGCCCGGCCGTGTCCTATGCCGGCGACGGCGCCTGGGGCATGAGCCTGATGGAAACCATGACCTGCGTGCGCCACAACATCCCGGTGACGGCCGTGGTGTTCCACAACCGCCAGTGGGGCGCTCAAGCGCGCCATCGACCTGCAGATGAACCACGGCAAGACCACCATCATCGAAATCATGTGCACCCGCGAGCTGGGCGACCCGTTCCGCCGCGATGCGCTCGCCAAGCCCGTGCGCATGCTCGACAAGTACAAGGACTACGTTTGAGCCAGTGAAGTAGCGGACGTCTGGCCGGAAGCGGCGTCCGCTGCTTCCGGCCATATTCCATTCTGAGCGACCCCATCATGAAAGCGATCAACCGCATTATCGAGCGCGCACGCGCGGCGCCCCAGCGCATCGTGCTGTGCGAGGCAGAGGACCCACGCATCCTGCAGGCGGCGCAACGCGCCACGCGCGAAGGCATAGCACGCATCGTGCTGGTGGGCGACGCCGCGCGCATCCGCCAGGCCGCGGCCGGCGCGGACATCGGCCTTGCCGGCATGGACGTGATCGACCCGGCCAGCTCCGCGCTCACGCCGTCCTTCGCGCAAAAGCTGTTCGCGCTGCGGGCAAAGAAGGGCATGACACTGGAAGACGCCAGGCGCGAGGTGCTCAAACCCCTGTGCTTCGCCAACCTGATGGTGCGCCTGGGCCACGCGGACGGCTCGGTGGCCGGCGCGGTGCACACCACCGCCGACGTGGTGCGCACCGCCATCCAGGTCATCGGCATCCACCCGGCGTTCAAGCTGGTGTCGAGCTTGTTCCTGATGATGTTGTGCGAGCCTTTCCAYGCMCTGAAGGGCGGGCTGATYTTTTCCGATTGCGGGCTGGTGGTGGACCCCGATGCCGGCGAACTGGCCGAGATCGCGATGGCGGCGGCCGACAGCGCGCAAAGCCTGCTGATGGACACGCCGCGCGTGGCGATGCTGTCGTTTTCCACCAGCGGCAGCGCGCGGCATGCGGCCGTCGACAAGGTGGTGGAAGCCACGCGCCTCGTCACCGAGCAGCGTCCCGGCCTGGCGATCGACGGCGATGTGCAGCTCGACGCCGCCATCGTTGCCGAGATCGCCATGAAGAAGATCGAGCACTCCAGGGTGGAAGGCCGCGCCAACGTGCTGGTGTTTCCCAGCCTGGAAGCCGGCAATATCGGCTACAAGCTGGCGGAGCGCGTGGGCGGCGCCAAGGCGATCGGGCCCTTGCTGCAAGGCTTGCAGAAGCCGGCCAACGATCTCTCGCGCGGCTGCAGCGCGGACGATGTGTTCTACGTGATTGCCGTAACGGCAGTGCAGGCGCAAACCGCCGCGCAAGCCCGGACGGAAGCCCCGATGGCCGCGCAACTGTCATGACCGCTGACCACTTGCTGCCGCTGCTCGCACTGATGGGCGCGGCAAGTTACTTCCAGACGGTAACCGGCTTTGGCCTCGGCATGATCGTGATGGGCGCGACCAGCGGGCTGGGCCTGGCGCCGGTCGCCACCGTCGCCACGCTGGTGAGCCTGGTAACGCTGGCCAACAGCGCGGCGGCCTTGCCGGGCAAGATGCACCATATCGACTGGCGTGCCGTCGGCGCGGCCACGCTGGGCATCCTGCCTTCCGTGGTGGCCGGCGTGCTGATACTCGACTACCTGAGCAGCGCCGCCGCCGGCATCCTGCAACTGCTGCTGGGCGCGGTGGTCCTGTATGGCGGGCTGAGCGCCGCGCTGCGCCCTGCCCCGCTGGTGCGGCGCTCCGGCGACCGCAGCTTCTTCGTCAGCGGCATCTTTGGCGGGCTGCTCAGCGGCATGTTCGGCGTGTCCGGGCCGCCGTTGATTTTCCAGTTTTATCGGCAACCGCTGTCGATGGTGGAGATTCGCTGCGCGCTGATTCTTGTATTCACCGCGACCTCGGTGACGCGTACGCTGTTCAGTGCATGGCAGGGGCAGCTCGGCGCCGATATCTGGGCGCAGGCAGCGCTCGCGGTGCCTGTCGTGGCCGTGACTACGATTGCGGCCCGGCGATTTCCACCACCGCTTTCGGCTGTGGCAACGCGGCGGATTGCGTTCGGGGTGCTGGTGGTGATTGGGGCGTACCTGATGTTGCCGGGGTTGATTGACCTTGCCACTTAGTGGCTGAGACCCGCCGCACTCCCCGTGTGTTCTCTTATCTGCGGAAATACTTGTATTTTCCCCAGGGGGCGATATAGTCGCCCTCGCGTGCGGCTGTAGCTCAGTTGGATAGAGTACTTGGCTACGAACCAAGGGGTCGTGGGTTCGAATCCTGCCAGCCGCACCACCTGTTACGTTTAGCAAATCAACGGCTTGGAGAATTTGAACCTCCAAGCCGTTTTTGCTTTTACGCAGCATTGCTGACGGGCCTTCGCGGGAGTCTCTTCACCAACGCTACACGTCGGCAACTTCGACGCGCGAGGCCACCAACGCGATATGATCATCACGGATCCCGCCAGGGCAACGGTGAAGTTCTGTCGCTCCTTGCCATGCCCCGGGCGTATCCCCGGCCGGGGGCCGCTCTAAGTACAAACCCCTCTTACCACCGTCACCAGAGAGCTGAATATGCGCCTTCCGCCGCTGAAGTCGATCATTGCGTTCGAGAGCGTCGCGAGAACGAAGAGCGTAAGCCGGGCGTCCGAGGAACTGGGCCTGACCGCCTCGGCGGTGAGCCATCAGATTGCCAACCTCGAGTCCATCATTGGACAGCCACTCTTCTTCCGGCAGGGCCGGGGGCTGGCCCTCACGCCAGTCGGGGAGCAATACCTGCGCGATGTGACCGGGTCGCTCGCTGAACTGAACCGCGCGACCGAGCGTGCATCGAGCCAGGCTGAAGTCGACATTCTCAGGGTGCATTCGAGCCCGAGCTTCGGCTTGATGTGGCTGCTGCCCCGGCTGAAATCGTTCCAGGCCGACAACGGCGACATTCAGTTGAACGTAGCCTGCTCCTATGAGGACGTCTCCTTTACAAGCGGCTATTACGACGTCGATATCCGCTATGGCTACGCGCACTGGCGCGATCTGCAAGTCAAGACAGTGCGCAACGAGTTCATTGCTCCCCTGGCCTCCCCGGAATATCTTGCCCGACACCCCATCCGCGCTCCGGCCGACCTGCTGGGCCAGCGCCTGGTTTTCTCCGAGACACCTCTCGTCCAGTGGCAGCAGTGGTTTGCCAGATTCGGCGTCTCAGGCGAGCACCAGGTGTTCGACTTTTCCTTTGACCGCTCGTACATGTCGCTGGAGACGGCGGCCCTTGGCATCGGCGTGGCGCTGGAAAGCATGCTGCTGGCGTCGGTCCATCTCAGCAAGGGGACGCTGGTACCGGTCTTTGACCCTACGTATGCCGTGGAGGTAGGCGCGCATCACATCGTCTGCCCATCCCAGAATGCGGACTTGCCTCGGGTACAGCGATTTCTCGACTGGATCGACCGGGAGTTGACGTAGGCATGCGGCCCATGCGGCTCACGCATGGTGCGGCGCACCAAAAATTCACGTCCTGGAATCGCATCTCTCATCTGAAAATTTCTCAGCAATAGCTGAGAAGGACTGCGTTGATCGGCGCCGCGCGAGGCACCAGACTCGAACCATCATTTCAACAGTCAGGAGACAGACATGATGCTCGAGAACAAGGTTGTGATCGTGACCGGTGCCGCATCCCCCCGCGGTATCGGCAAGGCAACGGCAAGCGCGCTGGCCGCGCAAGGCGCCAGGGTAGTCATATTGGATCTGCGGCAGGCAGACGCGGAGCGGGCGGCACTGGACCTTGGCGAAGATCACCTCGGCATCGCATGCGATGTCACGGACATGTCACGGAC
>NZ_JBFTNE010000213.1:0-3750 GCF_056397325.1 Cupriavidus sp. 05N39 | reverse complement strand
CCCCGCAGGCCACCATCGCCAGCAAGGGCCCGCTCATCAGCAGCCATGGCCAGGGTTCCTTCCACCAGGGATTGCTTTGCTGCATCATCAGGCCTCCTCTAGATTTCTCGGTTCAAAGATTGCGCGGTACGATGAAGCTGGTGCCCTGGCTGATTTCCGCACCGCCCCCACTGTCATCTCCTGTCGCAGTGACCGTCACCTGGATCTTGTGGGTGCCCTGGCCAGCGGCTTCGATCGGCACGCGCACGCGAATCGGAATCAGGCGGTTTGAGGTGGGCTCGAGATTGCCGGCAGCGTGATCGTATTCCACGGCCAGGCCCTTCAGGTCATCACTGTCCGCGCGAATGGCCACATGCATCGGCGCCTCGGTCGTGTTGATCAGTTGCAGGCGATACACGTTCTCGATCCAGCGTCCCTCCACTTCCCTGCCCAGCGCGCCGCGGTCGCGGATGATATCGACCTTGAGCGGTGTGCGCATGGCCAGCGACACCGTGAAGCCGGCAACCAGGGCCAGCCAGATCACGGAGTACACCACCGTGCGCGGCCGGAACAGACGCTTGCGCGCCTCCGCCTCGGGCAGCACGCTGCGCATGGCGTTCTCCGAGGTGTAGCGGATCAGCCCGCGCGGATACGCCATCTTGTCCATGACCTGGTTGCAGGCGTCGATGCAGGCGCCGCAACCGATGCAGTCGTACTGCAGGCCGTCGCGAATATCGATGCCGGTGGGGCAGACCTGCACGCAGATGCTGCAGTTCACGCAATCGCCCATGCCGGCGGCCTGGTGGTCCACCTTGCGCGAGCGGCTGCCGCGCGGCTCGCCGCGGCCCACGTCATACGTCACCACATACGTGTCGCGATCGACCATCACGCTCTGGAAGCGTGCATAAGGACACATGTACTTGCACACCTGCTCGCGCATGAAGCCGGCGTTGCCCCAGGTGGCGAAGGCGTAGAACAGCATCCAGAACGTTTGCCACGGCCCCAGCGACAGGCTGAGCACGTGGCCGCCCAACTCGCGAATGGGCGAAAAGTACCCGACGAAGGTAAAGCCGGTCCATAGCGCGATCACGATCCAGAGCGTGTGCTTGGTGGCCTTGAGCCGCAGCTTGCGCGCGCTCCACGGATCGCCATCCAGGCGGATGCGGGCAAAGCGATCGCCTTCCACATGCCGCTCGATCCACATGAAGATTTCTGTGTACACCGTCTGCGGACAGGCATAGCCGCAGAACAGGCGACCCGCGATCGCCGTGAACAGGAACAGCGAGAGCGCGGAAATCACCAGCAGCACGGACAGGTAGATCACATCCTGCGGCCAGAGCACCAAGCCGAAGATGTAGAACTTGCGCGCGCCGAGATCGAACAACATGGCCTGGCGGCCGTTCCATTGCAGCCAGGGCATGCCATAGAAGAACAGCTGGGTCAGGACCACCATCCAGACCCGCCAGCTCGAAAACGCCCCTGTGACTGAGCGCGGATAGATCTTGCGGCGGACTTCGTACAGGGTTTCATCCGAGGTTTCCCCATCCCCCGTGGCGGATGCGGGCTCCCGCAGAGGCCCCCAGGCGGCTCCGTGCTTTCTCAGCGGTTCCGGTTCCGGGGCATTCATGGGCGATCACCCCCAGCGGCACGCAGGCTCCACATGCTGGCGTCGCCGTTCATTGCCCGCTCCCCGCGGGGGCTGCCCCATTGTTCGACAGTCCCCAGACATAGGCCGTCAGCATGCGGATGCGCTCCGGCGTCAGGATTTCCTCGTGTGCCGGCATGTGGTTGTTGTGACCCTTCAGGATGGCGTCGACGATGTTTGCCTCCGAACTGCCGTACAGCCAGACCTTGTCCGACAGGTTGGGCGCACCGAGCGCCTGGTTACCCTTGCCGGAAGAGCCATGGCAGGCCGCGCACGTGGACTTGAATGTGCTTTCGCCACGCGAGGCGCGAATCGGATCGGAAGACAAGCCTGACAGCGAACGAACGTATTGCGCCACGTCGCCGGCCAGTTTGCCGTCGATGGTCGAAGCGAATGACGGCATCACGCCGTTGCGCCCCTTGGTAATGGTCTGGGTGATGGTCGCGGGATCGCCGCCATACAGCCAGTCGTTGTCGGTCAGGTTGGGAAAGCCGCGGCTGCCGCGCGCGTCGGAGCCATGGCATTGCGCGCAGTAGTTGAGAAACAGGCGCTGCCCGATCTCGCGCGCAGCCGGATCCGCGGCCACCTGCTTGACGTCCATCTGCATGTACTTGCCATAGACATCGCTCTGCACCTGCTCAGCCGCCTTGCGATGTGCCTCCAGTTCGACCCGGCTGGATGTCTTGAGCACGCCGGCGTAGGAACCCAGTCCCGGGTACAGCACCAGGTAGACCAGCCCGAAGAGGCAAGCCAGCAGGAACATCCACATCCACCAGCGTGGCAGCGGATTGTTCAGCTCGCGCAGGTCGCCGTCCCACACGTGGCCAGTGTCTTCGGTAGCGCCGGCCACCTTGACCACCTTGCGCTGGGAGAACAGCAGCCATATGCACCAGACGATGCCTACCAGCGCAATGGCGGCGATGTAGTAACTCCAGAAATCCGTGAAGAAGTCGCTCATGACTCAGTGTTCCTGCTTGGTGTTGTTTGCTCCGCCGGCACGATGGCGGCCGTCGTGGTTCGCGGCCAGCGGCTCGTCGGGCAGCGCGAATGGCAGCATGGCCGACTCCTGGTTGGCTGCCTTGCGGCCGGACGACCAGGCCCACCAGCAGATCGCGAGAAACGCCACCATCGAGATCACGGTGGAAAACGCAGTGATCATTGCCATGGCTTACTCCTTGGCCGGCGCGGCTGCGGGCTGAACCGCGGCTGCGGTGTCCACACGCACATTGCGCTTGCTGATGCCAAGCTCCTGCAGGTAGGCGACCATCGCGTCCTCTTCGGTCTTGCCTGCCAGCGTGGCGGGCGCCTGTTCGATCTCGGCGTCGGTATAGGGCACACCCAGCCGCCTCAGCGCACGCATGCGGTCGCGGATATCGTTGGCCTGCAGCGGAGCCTTCTCGAGCCACGGGTAGGACGGCATCACCGACTCGGGCACCACGTCGCGCGGATTGCGCAGGTGGATGCGCTGCCAGTCATCGGAATAGCGGCCGCCCACGCGCGCCAGGTCGGGACCAGTACGCTTGGAGCCCCACAGGAAGGGATGGTCATAGACCGATTCGCCGGCCGTCGAGTAGTGGCCATAGCGTTCGACATCGCCCTGCAGCGTACGCACCTGCTGCGAATGGCAGCCCACGCAACCCTCGCGGATATAGATATCGCGGCCCATCAGGCGCAGCGGCGAATACGGCTTGATCCCCGCATCGGGCTCCGTTGTGGAGTGCTGGAAGAACAGCGGCACAATCTGGACTAGCCCGGCGATACTGACCACCAGGATGGTGCAGATGATCAGCCAGCCGATGTTCTTCTCCAGGGTCTCGTGCGTAAAGAAGCTTCGTTTTTCAGACATCGTTTCTATCCTGGAATGATCAATGGGCGGAGGCACCAACGCTGGTCGGGATCGGCGCATCCACCGCGGGCTTGCCGATGATGGTTCGCGCCACGTTGTAGGCCATCAGCAACATGCCGGACAGGAAACACAGGCCACCCAGCAAGCGGATCAGGTAGAACGGGTACTTGGCCTTGACCGCTTCCACGAAGGCATAGGTGAGCGTGCCGTCGGGCTGCGTGGCCCGCCACATCAAGCCTTCCATCACGCCTGCGATCCACATCGAGGCGATATACAGGAC
>NZ_JBFTNE010000212.1:0-3785 GCF_056397325.1 Cupriavidus sp. 05N39 | reverse complement strand
GCGCTGACCTGAACGAACATAAAACCTAAACCCACAACAAAAACGCAACGGCGAAAGATACCATAAAAGCACTTTTCCGTTGCGGTATCTGAAGTCTCCGTGCCGTCCCACACGCAACACTTCAGAACATACCAACAGAGCACATAATACGTGTTATGTTAAATCCTATCTACGGGGCTGCCAGCCAATACCGGCGCGGCTTCCAGCAAGAGAAAAGCACCCTGCGCTCTCGGGGCGTTGGTCGTCGCAGGAATCTGCGAGGCTGTCGCATCCTCCGTGGTGAGTGAGGACAACGGCCGCCCCCGCTCAATGATGCGCCCAAAGGATCAGGCGTTTCGCTTCCTTGCGATAGGCGCGCAGGGTCGCCGCCGACTGCTGCAGCGCCAACCAGCCGTGGATGGCCGCGTAGTCGCTGTCCGCATTGAGGGTGCAGGTCTGGCACGGCGCGCGAAACTGCCCCTGCGACCCGTCGCCTTCAAGCGGCATGACGTAATTGTTCCCTCGGTACACTCCCGCGGGATCAGCGCGCGGACGCGCTCGGTCGGTTGTGGGTGCTGGGCGAAGAACGCTTCAATCCGCCGGGCCCGGCCGCGCCCAGGCCCGGAATGGCCACCCACCAGCGGCGTCGGCGCGGCACGCGTACTGTCAGGGCCGCCAGCACGCCGATGCCCTGAGACCGCAGCGCAGCCACTGCGCGCGGTGCCAGCCACAGCCCGATGTCGTCACTGATGACCGGCTTGGACGCCGGCAGTCCGTGTAGTCGTTCGATCGCCTGCTCGGCAGCCCTGCCCTTCTCCGCCCGCTCTATTGACCACCGCGGGTCTCTGCGAGTGCAACGGTCAAGTGCTGCACCTTCTTTTTCAACTGATCGCGCTCTTCTGTGAGCTGTGCAACCAATACCGTCAGGCGATGAATTGCAAGTTGATCGGGTGTGGCGTCGCTGGGCGGTGGCGCCAGTTCAGGCTTGGGTGGCACGCGGGCCTCGCGCACCTGTCTCGCCACCTGGCGCAGTTCCTTCTTGCCTCCAGCAACAGCCGCTACTTGCTTCTCGCCAGGCAAGGAGGCTACGGCAGCCGCGGCATTAATGGAAATTACGCCCGCTTTTACTGCGCTGACCAACTCGGGCGCAGCCGTCTTCTGGATTTTCTCGATCTGACCAAGCGTCGCACTGCTCACCCGTGCTGCGCGCGCAACAGCCTCGCGAGTCAACACCGGATCGGCCCCGGATTGCGTGGCGACTTCGGTCCCGGCAGGTTTTGCATGCTGCGCTTGCGTTTGCGCCAGACGCGCGGATACGATTCCCTTCTTCCGCAGGGCAAGTACCCCTCGTTGGAAATCTGATACGCTGCGCCGCCCGAGGTGATTGTCGATCATCCACAGGTGCACATCGTCCATAGACTGGAACGTCTGGTTTTGTACCGTATTGAAAGGGATTCCGTGCTCGTGGCAGATGCTGTAGCGGTTGTGTCCGTCCACCAGGAGATCGCCCCACAACACCAGCGCATCGCGGCACCCTTCCGAGAGCAAGCTGCGTTCTAATGCTGCGTATTCGTCTTCTGTAAGTGGATCGATATAGGCACGGAGCTCTTCGTTGATAGTGATCTTCATGGGCCAAACAAAAAATGTAGGACGGTAGTGTACACACTGCCGCCTTTTCAAGCCGTGTAGCGGGGCCGATGAAGCTGGGCCTGGCGCTGCGCATTGGCGAATGCCTGCACTATCTCTTCGGTGCGTCCATCCTCACCTTCGCCGGGCCGATCTCCGCGACATCCGCCCACGCCTTTGCGTCGAAGCAAAACTCCGCGATTGCGCATGTGGGCATGTCTATGATCGCGCTCGATAGCCGATGTGCGAGGTCGGTGAACTCGGGATTGTGGCCGAAGAGCATCACGCGGTCCAGCCTGTCGTCGAGTGCGCAGATCATGGTGAGCAAGTTGTCCGAGCTGCTGGCATAGAGGCGCTCATCGACGACGATGTCCTTGCGCTTGTAGCCGATCTCATCGGCGATGAGTTGCGCCGTGGTCAGCGCACGCAGCGCCGGGCTCGACATGAGTAGATCGGGATCGACGCCGCGATCAGTCAGGCGTTTGCCCATCTTGGACGCGTCATTGCGGCCGCGATTGTCTAACTGTCGCTGCCGGTCGGGCAAGGACGGATCGTCGCGACTCGATTTGGCATGYCGCACAAGAAACAGGATTTTCATGATCAAGCTGAGGGGTGGCCTGAAGCGCCATTATCGCCCTATTCGACCACCGCGGCGACTAACAGAGGTGCTAGCCTTTCATGCTCTCGATTGCTGTCGTTTTCAACATCGCATCGCTGCTGGGCTTGCGAACCGTCGTAAATGGCGCCGAAATCAAAGCTACCCCCAAAAGGCCTACCGAAGCGGTACATCCAGATTCGTGCCGGTGACGTGGAGTTGCTCCGACCCGTACACCACGACTTTAGGCGGCGCGAACTCCAGGTGATTCTCTTCCAGCCATGCGGCAACCGCGGCTTCCAGCCGATCCATGAGATCCAGTTGAAGTTTCCATGACTCTGGGGACTCGCGGCCGGGAAAGCCATCACCGATCGCTGCCGCGAGAATGGGGGCGAGCACATCTTGGGCTTGCTCGCTGCCAATCAATTTGCCCTCGTGTTCGCCCAAGGCCATGCCAGAGAGCATCCGCTCGATAATCCTCGTCGCTTCGAACCGCGCGAAGTAGGACGGAGGCTCAGGGCTAAAGCCCGCGGTAACCACCTGCGTCATGCCCATCTGCGCTGCCGCCGAAATGGCATCGCGACGGGACCCGAACCCCGCGACCCATCGACCGGCCGCATCCTTGTACCCGAACTCTTCCTGCATGCTGCCTCCGGCATGGTTGATGTTGGGCCTTTACCATGGCGCCGTTCTCCGTCCGGTATTCGGTCGGCCTTGGCTGCCGTGGCATCCGTTGGCACGCTACGGATCAGGCCTTCCTGCGAGAGGCCAATGAGCCTCTTACAAGGCGCACGTGCGGTCCGCCTCCGATGCACGGGCCCAGCGTGTCTCGTAATAGCAGACACCCGGTGTTGTTGTGTTGGTTTGCACCCGCCAGATCCAGGCCCGCACGCGCCAGGCTTTGACGCCATTTTTCGTACCCGAAAAAAATCGATCCCAAGCCCAGCCTGCCTTTGCGGGCGATTCACGCTGACCTGCCCCGCCTTGGCACACTCCATGCGTTTGTACCTCCCGAGCGCAGAAACAATGCTCGAACCAACCGAACCCCAAGTCCCAATCGCTCCCAAGGAGAACTGCCATGACTACCACCCTCGCCATCAAGGACCTGTCCGTCACCGAAGAACTCGACGCCCGTGCCATGCGCGCCGTGCGCGGCGGCTTCGTGCCCTTCCTGCCCGTGTTCAGCGCGGTCAAGMTCGACTCGACCTTCAACGCYTCGCARCTGATCGGCCAGACGCAGAACGTCGTCAACATGAACGGCAATAACGCTGCCTTCGTCGACGACATCAAGTCGCGTGTCACCTCGACCCAGAACGCCCAAAACAACATCTATTGAGCCKCGGGCTACCGCCCAGGCTGMATTCGCAARCTACTGCATTTCCCGGAGAACTGCCATGACTACCACCCTCGCCATCAARGACCTGTCCGTCACCGAAGAACTCGACGCCCGCGCCATGCGCGCCGTGCGCGGCGGCTTCGTGCCCTTCCTGCCCGTGTTCAGCGCCGTCAAGATCGACTCGACCTTCAATGCCGAGCAACTGATCGGCCAGACGCAGAACGTCACCAACACATGAATGGCAACAAC
>NZ_JBFTNE010000211.1:0-3863 GCF_056397325.1 Cupriavidus sp. 05N39 | reverse complement strand
GGGTAAAATCGGTCGGCTTGAACGGCATCCGGATATTGAATTCCGGCAGCGTATAGGCCAGTTCGCGGTCAAGCGGGTAGAACGGCACCACCGTGTCCGGCCCCTTGGGCTGCAGCCAGAACTGCACGCCGTGCCGGTCCGCGAAGCCGCGCAGCAACACCTCGTCAGCCTCGGTAAGCGGCTCCAGGATACGCAGCACCAGCACGGTCACGTCCTGGCCCACAGCCAGTTCGACCTGCGGCATGCGGTCACGGATCGACAGCCCCGTGATCAGTTCACGCAGGGGCACCAGCAGGGCCGAAACGTGCGGCGGCAGCACTTCGCAGCGCGTCATGTCTGCCACATAGCTGCTCTTCCTTTCATGGAAGCCGACCAGTGCCGTGCCTTTTTTGGCCACATACCGCACGGTCAGGCGGGCCCGGTAGCGGTAGCCCCAGTCGGGCCCCGCGATCGGGCGGAACACCACGTCCGGGCGCAGTTTCGACAGATGCCAGAGATCATCCTCCAGGACGCGTTGCTTGATGGCCACCTGCGCGCGTGCATCCAGGTGCTGCATTGAACAACCACCACAGATACCAAAGTACTGGCAGCCCGGATTCACGCGCATCGACGAAGACTTCTTGATCTCGACCAGATTCGCCTGTTCGTAACTTGCCTTGCGCTTGAAGCTGCGGTAGCTGACGGTTTCGCCCGGCAGCGCGCCTTCGACGAAAATCACCTTGCCGGGAGTGCCGTCTTCATTGACCAGCCGGCCAACGCCACGCGCCTCCATATCGAGGCTGTGGATCTGTACGACGGGCTGCGCCGCGGGCGCGGGCTGAGCGGAAACGGGAGCCGCCGGGGAGGCGGAAGCGCCACCTTCGGGCGCCGATTGGGCTTGCGGACGAGTCACGGCTTGGGACACCTGGGGGACCTGACGTATTGTTTTGTAAAAGCGCGATTGTAGTCCAGACGCTGCCTCGAGCGGCCGCGCGGCGGCTTCGACGTAACAACAATGGGACAAGCGCGCAAGATAGGCGCAACATGGATGCAGCATGCGCGTGGCACCGCCGGCACCGAACACCGGCACCGCGCGCAACGGAATTCGAGCAGGGAGGCGACATGGAACTGATTTCCTGGAATATCCAGTGGGGTCGTGGCGCCGACGGGCGCGTGGACCTGGGCCGCACGGTCAGGACTCTGCGCGCGATCGCGGATGCCGATGTGCTCTGCCTGCAGGAAGTGACACGGGGCTATGGCGACCTCGGCGGCGGACCTGGCCCAGACCAGGTGGCTGAACTGGCGGCACTGCTCCCCGGCTACCGGATTCTGTACGCGCCGGGGGTGGACCGCTTCTCCGCGGATGGTTCGCCGCGCCAGTTCGGCAACCTCATCGCCACCCGCCTGCCCCTGTGCGAAGTGTTCCACCACGCCCTGCCCTGGCCTGCCGATCCAACCGTGCCCTCGATGCCACGCGTCGCGCTGGAAGCTAYGGTGCTGGCGGGTGATCGACGCTTGCGCGTGATCTGCACCCATCTCGAGTACTACTCGACGCACCAGCGCGCTGCCCAGACCGACGCGCTGCGCGCATGGCACCGCGAAGCGTGCGAGCACGCCAGCCAGCCCGGCCTGGCGGAAACCGGCCCCGGCCCGTTCACACCCGAGCCGCGCCCCGCCTCCGCCGTATTGTGCGGCGACTTCAACAGCGTCCCGGACGACATTGCCTATCTGCGCATGCTGGCACCGTACGATGGCTCTCACGAGACCGGCATCATCGGTTGGCATGACGCCTGGATGCACGCCAATCCAGGCAAGCCCCACGCGCCCACCTGCGCGTTGCACGACAAGGATCAGTGGCCGGAAGCACCATTTGCGTGCGACTTCGTCTTCCTCACGGAAGACCTGCTGTCGCGCGTGCTGTGCTGCGAGGTGGACAGCGAAACGCAGGCCTCGGACCACCAGCCGATCTATCTGTCCCTGGCGGACGAATAAAAGGGAGGCGGGGCGCTGTCAGATCTCCGGTTCTTCGTCGTCATCGCCGCCAGCGTGCACCGGCTTGACGCGGAAGGACTGGAGGTATTCGATCCACTGCGAACCGGGCAACTCGGCAAGCGATTCCTGCACGAATTCGATCTCGGTATCGAACTGCCGGGGCGTCAGGCCGCCGCGCATCAACTGGAAGCGGCAGTACATCAGATAGGTATTGACGACATCAGTCTCGCAGTAGTCGCGGATCGCGCCCAACTGGCCATCCTGATAGGCCTGCCAGACCTTGCTGCCATCCATGCCCATCTTTCCGGGAAAGCCGCACAACTTGGCCAGGTCGTCCAGCGGTGCGCTGGCGCGCGGCTGGTACATCGCCAGCAGATCCATCAGGTCGAGGTGCCGCATGTGGTAGCGGCTGATGTAGTTATTCCACTTGAAATCGCGGCTGTCAGACTCGCTGCCCTCGCCCATTTCCCAGTAGCGCGGCGCCACGATGCCGTGGACCAGCCCGCGGTAGTGGAGCACGGGCAGGTCGAAGCCGCCGCCGTTCCACGACACGATCTGTGGCGAATAGCGCGCCACCAGGTCATAGAACTTCTGGATCAGCACCGCCTCGCCGTCGTCCATCGTGCCCAGCGAGCCCACATGGAAGACCGGGCTGCCGTCCCGCTGGTTCCGGCGCAACACGCAGGAAATGGCAGCGATGCGCTGCAGGTAGTGCGGCAGGAAATCGCTGCCGTTTTTCTCGCGGCGGGCCGCGAAGGCATGTTCGGCGACTTCGGCGTCGCTCATGGAATCGGGATGGTCGTGCAGACGACGCAATCCATCGACATCGGGAATCGTCTCGATGTCGAAAACCAGCACAGATGTCATAGAACAGCGTCCTTGCGCACGCCTTGCGATGCAAAATGGCGTTTGAGCTTGACCAGCGCCTCTTGCTGGATCTGGCGCACGCGCTCGCGTGTCAGTCCCATTTCCTCGGCAAGTTCTTCCAGCGTGGCCGGCTCGATATGATTAAGGCCGAAGCGGCGCTCCACCACGTAGCGGTGTTTTTCCGACAAGCGCGCCAGCCACTGTTTCATCAGGTTTTCCAGTTCCCGGTGCGCGACCTCCTGGTCGGGCGCGGCGTTGTGCTCGTCCGAGAGGAAATCGAGCAAGCTGGAGCCCGGATCGAGATCGAAAGGCGTGTCGAGCGAGGTGGTGTGCTCGTTGAGCGCGAGCACGTCCTGCACTTCGTCGGGCGTCTTGCCAAGCAGATGGGCGATATCTTCCAGGCTGGCGTCGCGGCCGTCGGTGCCGCCTTTTTCCAGATGACGCTTGGCACGCAGCACCTGGTTGAGCTCGCGGATGACATGGACCGGCAGGCGTACGGTACGCGCCTGGTTCATGATGGCGCGCTCGATGCTCTGGCGGATCCACCAGGTGGCGTAGGTCGAAAAACGGAATCCACGCGAGGGATCGAATTTCTCGATCGCGTGCATCAGGCCGAGATTGCCTTCCTCGATCAGGTCCAGCAGCGGCACGCCGCGATTGAGATAGCCCTTGGCAATGCTGACCACCAGCCGCAGGTTGCGCTCGATCATGACCTGGCGAGCCGAAAAGTCGCCACCCTTGGCCAGCGTGGAAAAATGCAGTTCCTCGGGGGCCGACAGCAGCGGCTTGATGCTGATACGGTTCAGGTAATGCTGGACGGTATCGGCTGCCAGTTCGGTATGCAGCACGGTTCGGAAATCATCATGGTCGGGCGCGGCGGCCTCTGTACCATTCTCGGTTTCCTCTTCGTCCTCGGACTCTTCCTCGTCCTCGTCGCGGGCCTGCCGTTCGACTTCCTCGACCATCAGGTCGGCCTCGCGCAATCCTACCGCCGTACCCGTGGTGATGGGCTCATCGGTCAGTGG
>NZ_JBFTNE010000210.1:0-3913 GCF_056397325.1 Cupriavidus sp. 05N39 | reverse complement strand
GAGTTGGGGGCGTCCATACCAATGGATCCCGGCGTGCCCAATTCAGGCACCAAATGTGGTCCACCACATTTAGCAGAGGTTCCTTGGTTAGCGGTCGCGGCCGCTGCGTATGAACAGCCCCTGCGGAGAGCACGCGACCAGTAGCCAAAAAACCGTTTGTGCTAAACCGCTCCACGGGCGGTAGCGTCTATGGGCATTGAAAGGTCGCCGCGATGATCCGGCGCGATCCACACGCGTAAGCCGCCCACGGGACTGCGGTGAAGTGACGATGGCGATCGTGCGATGCCAGTGTAAGGGTGGACATCGCGAGATGAATCGGGCAGCTTTCAGACATTTCCATGCAGAAAGACCTGGATGGAGCAAGCCCGGGCGCGTTGCCCGCAGGAATAATGGACACGTGGTCGAGGGCAATGCCAACAGATCAGTGAACATGGTGAGGGGGCGGCGCACGCGGAAGTGCACCCGGCAGGAACGTTTCGATGCATACCATGTGACCCTTGGCGCAGATGGGGCAATCGTGTAGCGACCTGCCGGTGAGTCGCTGGTAACGTTCACGGTAGTCGTCCATGAGGCTGGAGGTGTCGTCCGCTGGGGCCACCCGGCGGCAGGCGGCAAGCTTGGCTGCTCGGTGGCGATTGGCCAGCAGGCCGTAACTGCGGATGTGCTTGAAGCCGTCGGGCAGGACGTGCAGCAGGAAGCGGCGGATGAAATTCGTCGGCCGCGAGCGACATGGTCCGGCTTGCGGGCCCATGTTTGTAGTCCTTCCACTGGAAGGTGACCGCCTCGTCGCCGTCGAAGCGCTGCAGCCGGTGGTTGCAGATGGCGACCGCGGATCGCTGGCGAAGGCTGACCAGAACCATGACGCGGGTGTCCGCTTTCGAGAAGGCCACGAGTCGCTCAGGCATTCGCATCCTGATCGTTGCCGTCCCGTTCGATGCCTCGTTGATGCGCCGCCTTCATGGGCGCAGATTTGCCTTGTTCAGCCATCGCGGCATCAACCGGGTCGTCGCGCTGGCGCATCAGCCAGTAAACGATGCCAAGCGCAACCAATGCAGCCGCAAGAGCGGCGATATGCGCGGGCGGCGTGGCCGGGTCGAGAATGATGAATTTGCGCGCTATCGCCAACAGGGCAATGAGGATGACGGTCTTGACTTGGACAATGTGGTCGCGCCGCACCATAACCCTGGTGATTGAATGCTTGAATTCCATTGCGATCAGCAGTGTCATGACCATGCCGAACACCGATTGAAACGTCCCATGATCCAGCGGGTTCAGTGCGCCCGACATAAGCAACATGGCGACCGCGCGTATCAGTTGCCAAAGCGATACGACAATGATCACTGAAACCACTGCGCTCAGGATGTGGGCAACGATCTGCTCGAAGCGCTCATAGAAGCTCAGAACGCGCCACTGCAGCCGATATGCATCGAGATCCTTGCGCAGGCCGCCTCTTTCATTCCTCATGGTTCACCCTTCCAGATAGTTAGACATCGACGGAGCGGATTGAGAGGGAAGCCGGGGGCATGAGCCTCTCCGGGCTGGGATGAGGGCTTCCTTAACATATTAGGGTGCGGAATCCGCAAAGTCATTTAAAATTCCATATCCGGCTTTTGATATCGGCACGCCGTGCACACGCTCGCCCATCCAGCGGCGCAAGGACGAATGCGCCATCGGCCGGCCGAAGAGAAGGCCCTGCGCAAGGCGTACTCCCCTGGCAATAAGCCTAGCCCGCTGGTCCTCGGTTTCCACGCTCTCGGCTATGTCTTGACCTTTTCGATGCGACTCGGCACTGCAACGCCGGGCTCCGCAACGCGCGAGGTCGTTGTAGACATCGATCCGCTAGCAGAGCATCCGCCGCATGACATTGAGAGGTACCACGTGCTCTCCGCGCCGAGTCGCGCTTGTTCCTCAGCGCACCACCGAAGGACTGGCGGAGGCGCTCGCCAATGGCACACAAACGCGTGCATTCGAGAAGCTTCTGGAACGCTTGGCGGAACATCAACTCGTCAAGCTCGCACATGCCATGAGCATTACCCTTGCGCCGTGCTCGACCATGTCGCCACTTGAGGCGCGAGCATCGATCGACAAGGTGCTCGACGGGCAGCCGCAGCAAATTTGGCGCATGGTCACGTTCGTGGTTCAGGGCTTGAAGGAAGCAATGATCAAGGGAAACTTGGAGGCCATTGTCCCGGTGCTTGACGGTCTGATTGCCCATGATGCTCAATCGGCGAGCGGCTTGTCGCGGCAGGCCGACGCGACTTTGGTCTTGGCCAAAGCCGCATTGGGCGCGCAGATAGAAGAAGACTGCGCGGCAGGATTGCTCACAGAGGTGCGGATCGCAGAACTCATGGGTAGAGGTCCGGGCCTCCACATCGTGGGCCATGCTGTGCTGGCTCCAGTGCTTGAAGGTCTTGGTGTGGCCGCGTAGGTGATTACAAGCCGTCAACACAACGCCCACATTACCGACTCACGGGAAGTTCTGTATCGCTGGCACCCCTGGTATGGTCGCAGGGCATGGATTTTCAACACGGTCACGAAGAATGGGGAGATCGTTCTGCGCTGTGCGCTGGACTCGCGCGAGCGGTCGCATCGGGGGAGGGACGGCGGCCCTGATACAGGTGGTTGATAAATTGCTGCGGTGTAGCGCCGCGCAATTCCCCGAGCGAGACGCCGAGCAAGCTGCAGAGCGCCGGATTGGCGTCATCGATCACGAGATTCCTGTCGAAGACACCAATGCCTTCGTCAACGGCAAGAAAGAGCGCATGGAGATGCTGCTTTCTCTCATTCAGGCTGCGGGTCACCACTGCTTCCCGGTCTGCCAGCAAGGCCAGATTTTTGATGGCCTTTGCCTGGCGGAACTGGAAGTAGACAATCAGAGCGGAAATGGCGCTCGCGAGCATGACAATCACCATCAGTCTGCTCCGATACGCCGCCAAGGCCTCATGCACGTTGTAGCCCACCACCACGGCGAGATCGCCCCGTGACAGCCGTTGGATGCCGAATATGCGCTCGATGCCGTCGATGGGGCTCTCATCAATGACTTGCGCGTCTCCGGGCCCGGAGAGGGCTTTTCGGACTTCGGAGCTTGCCGGCACGAACTGCCCAGGCATGGCGCTCGACCCGCTCAAGCGCGCCCGGAATATAAAGTCTTCAGTGCCGAGCACCCCGATCACGCCTTTGTTACCGAGGTAAATACTCTTGTAGACATTGGTTAGCGAGAGCGGATCGAGCGATACCACCACGACTCCGCGGAAAACGGACAGCCGCGCGAGCGGGCACTGACGGTGCTGGCACTATGCGGCGGCAATCGCCAGGAGGCGGCCCGTCGCCTCGGCGTCAGCCCGCCACGCTATGGCGCTGGCTGGGGGAAGCTGGCACAACGGCTGCGGCTATTCCCCCGTGAACGCTGCCGGCCGCCGCTGCTGAAAGTGTGCCACGCCTTCCTTGAAATCCGCRCTCTGGATGCTTAGGAACATTTCCTGGTTGGCATCCATAATCGCCTCGCCGAGGCTTTGATATGGGGTCTCCCACAGTTGCCGCTTCATCACGCGAATCGAGCGCATAGCTGTGCGCCTGGGCCAGGAGCGCATCGGGCGGTTCCGGTTGACCAGTCCCATGCGCAGCGCCTCTTCAGCCGTGACCTTGCGCGACGACAGCAGCAGATCCGCAGCATGTGTTGCAGATCGCTATTTCGGCTAATGGCGACCTCAAATTCCGCAAATGTGGGTGCCAGCCAGGATAGATGAAGGAAAAACGCTCTTCTCCTGCCGATGCTCGCGAGTGCTTTCAATGGAGATCTCCCCGGCGCGCAGGTCGTGGCGTGAACGCCGATCGCCAGAATACCCCTATTTTTCCGATCTTTCGCGAGGTCATACGCATGGCTCTACCGAACTATCACCCTCCCCGTCCGCCC
>NZ_JBFTNE010000209.1:0-6999 GCF_056397325.1 Cupriavidus sp. 05N39 | reverse complement strand
GATGTGGCGGAGGCGAGAACGGCGGCCCACGGCCTCATGCCGGTCATCAGTTGCGAGTTGCCGCGCCAGGYGGATGCGGACGCCATCGATGACGCGTTGCGCACGCTGCGCGACCAGCTGGCGCAGCGCGTGGTCGCGCAACTGATGGCGGGCAATCGCGACCGCTATATGGGGGAGCTTTCCCAGCGGCTCGACACCCGCGGCAAAGCGCTCGCCGACTGGATCGCCGGATTGGGGGGCCGGCAGCGCCGGCGCATCCCCGTGGACGGTATCGTCTTTGCGCCGTATCCACGGCCTGTCGCCGGCGACGCGAGCGTGCAGAGCAGCATCGACCTGCCGCTCTGGCATTACCTGGGCGAAGCCGCCCGCCGCCATCCGGGACGGCGCGTTGGCTGGCACCCGGTCACGGTGTCTGCCATCGTGTGCCTGACGGCCATCGGCTTGTGGGGCGCGGGCATGCTGGTGTCCAGCGTTCTGAACGGGCGGGACATCCACGCCGCCCGGCAATCCGTGAACGACTTTCAGTCGGCCCCCAACCCGGCGGCCCGCCTGCGCGCGCTTCTTGCCTTGCAGCAGCAGATCGAGCGCTACGAGTACCGTACCCAGCATCATGCGCCGCTTGCGACCCGCTTTGGCCTGAATCGCGATCCGGCGATCCTCGCCGCGCTGTGGAAGCCCTACGCGCAGGCCAGCCGCGAGCTGCTGGTCGCGCCCGTGCAGCGGGATCTGGAGGCGTCGCTGGTGGATCTTGCGCAACTGCGCACCACGGTGCTGGATGCGGTAACCAACCGGGTGGCGTTGAGCGGCCACCAGGCGCTCAAGACCTATTTGATGCTGGCCAACCCCGAACGCGCCGAGCCGGCTTTCCTGGCCCCGCAACTGGTGCAGCACTGGTCCACCGATGCCCGGATGACCCCGGGCGAGCGGCAGGACCTTGCCGAGCGCTTGCTCACCTTCTATGCGGAGCATTTGAAGGCCAACCCGGCAGGACACATCGAGCCGCGGCCCGAACTGGTCGCCGGCGCCCGTCAGACGCTGCTGGCCGTGATCGGCGAGCGCAATGCCGAGGACACCGTCTATCGGGGCGTGATCCAGGCCTTTGGTGAGCACGCTGGCAGCAAGTATCCGGACCAGACCCTGGCCGCGCTGACCGCCGGCGCCGATCCCCGGGGGCTGGTGCGAGCCGCGGCCATCGTGCCGGGGGTCTTCACCCGCCAGGCCTATGAGGGCTATGTCGCCCCCGCGATCGAGCAGGCCGCCAAGCGCACGGAGATCGCCAATGACTGGGTGCTGACCGATGGCAAGCCGCAGCAGCAGCAGCAGCAGACTGAGAGCCGTTCGGCCGAAGCGCTGCAGGCGGCCCTGACCGAGCAGTACTTCGCCGATTACGCGGAGCATTGGCAGGGCTTCATGAACAGCCTGCAATGGGAGGCCGCGCCGACCCTGCCCGCTGCGATCGGGCAGCTCAAGCTGATGGCCGACGCGCGCCAGTCGCCCGTCATCGCGCTGATGAAGTCGCTCGAATACCAGGGCGGCGCCGGCGCCCGCAAGGACTCGCTGTCCGATACGCTGGTGGCCAAGACGCAGGACCTGCTCGGCAAGAAGCCGGCGGGGCCCGAGGTGGCGAAGCCGGACGCGGCGGGGCCGCTGGGCGCGGCCTTTGGCCCGGTGCTGCGGCTGGTGGCGCAGGGTCAGCCCGGCAGCGCCAGCGCGGGCACCAGCGGTGACCTGAGTCTGCAACGGTTCCTTGACCGCGCGACGGCACTGCGCCTGCGCCTGCAGCAGGTCGGCAACAGCGCCGATGCCGATGCGCAGGCCCGTCAGATGGCGCAGGCGCTGTTCCAGGGCAAGGGCTCGGAACTGGCCGACACCCAGGCCTATGCGCAACTGATGGCGGCGAGCCTCGGCAGCCAGTGGGCGGGCATGGGCGAGACGCTGTTCGTGCGGCCCATCGCGCAGGCGACGCAGACGGTGCTGCGACCGGCGCAGGCGAGCTTGAACGACGCGTGGCGCCAAAGCATCGCGATGACATGGAGCCGCTCGTTCTCCGGACGCTATCCGTTTGCGGACACCGCCAACGATGCCTCGCTGGCCGAGCTGGCGCGCTTCCTGCGCCCGCAAAGCGGCTTGATCGGGTCCTTCCTCGGCACGCAGCTGGCGGGCGTGCTCGAGCTGCAGGGCGATCAGTGGCTGCCGGCAGCTACCGGCGGGCAGGCGCAGTCCTTCGATCCGGCCTTCCTCAACGCGATCAACACCTTGCAGCGCATGGCGGCGCACCTGCTGGCGCAGGGCGAGCCGCAGTACCGCTTCGAGTTCAAGCCGATCCCCACCCCGGGCCTGACCGACACGCTGCTGACGCTCGATGGGCAGACGCTGCACTACTACAACCAGCGCGAGACATGGCAGGCAATGCGCTGGCCGGGCAACAACCTGCAGGACCCGGGTACCCGGCTGCAATGGCAGACCGAGCGCGCCGGCACCAGCAAGAGCTACGAGTTCGGCGGCCGCTGGGGCCTGGTGCGGATGCTGGAGCGCGCGCACGTCGAACCGGTGGATAGCGCGAACTACCAGCTGACGTGGCAGGCGAGGCCGGACGCGCTGGATGCGCCGGAAACGCTAGAAGGGCCAGGCGCACCGAAGGCCCCTGCCGAGAACCGGGCCGATGCGCACGGTCGGACCTTCGCCGAAGATCCCGACAGCCTGACGGCGCGCAGCGCCCAGGCGCCTGTTGCGGCGGACGTGACCTATCCGGTGCGCTACCTGATGCGTACCGAGGTCGGGCAGGGGCCGCTGGAGATGCTGGCGCTGCGGGGCTTTGTGCTGCCAACGCGGATCTTCGTGGGCCGGGAGCCGCTGGCGGCGGCCCGCGATACACCCGCCCTGCGCAAGTAGAGATAGACAGGGACAAACGACAAACCATGTTCAACAAGCTCCTCAACGCGCTCTTCGGCGCGCGTGCCCCTGCGGATCTCGCTCGCTCCACACAGGCGCGCTGGGACCCATGGCTGCAACCCATCCGTCCCGACGCTCCGGCCGGCGACGATCCGGGCTACGACGACGACTTCCTCGCCATCAAGGAGGAGGTGGCCAAGCTGTCCGGCGTGAACGACACGCTGATTGTCGAGTCCGCCGAGCGGCTGCTCAAGCTGACCGCCAAGGACGTGCGCCTTGCCGTGTATTACGTCTACGGGCGCATGCGGCGCGATGGCGCCGAAGGGGTCGCCGCTGGCTTCGAGTTGCTGTCGGCACTGGTCGACCGTTTTGGCGCCCGGCTGCTGCCCGCCCGGGCCGAGAGCCGCAAGGCGGCACTCGAATGGCTGGCCGGCGCGACGTTCACGGACCGGCTCGACCGGGTGCCGGGCCTGGCCGGCGCGCAGCTGGAACGTACCCTGTCGGCACTGGCGCTGATTCTCGAGCGCACGGCGCAGTGGCCGGAACCGGCTCGCCCGGCGCTGGATGGGCTCATCCGTCGCTTCGAGGGCCGGGTCGAGTCACCGTCGGCCGCCGGCAACCCTGGTGGGGATGCGCCATCCGGGCCGGCGGCCGCCTCGGTCCTGCCAGCCTTGGGCGAGGTGGCCTCGACGCGCGATCTGCTGGATCGGGCGCGCCAGATGGCGCTGTACCTGCGCCAGCAACCGCAGGGCTACCTCGCGGCCTACCGCCTGATGCGCTGCGTACGGTGGGATACGTTGACCGAGATCCCGCCGCACGAGCACGGCGGCAAGACGCGCCTGGTGGCGCCGCGCGCCGAACTGTCGAGCGCGGCGAGCCCATGGTGCCGGTATCGGTCGCGTCCGCCAGCACCGACTGGGCGGAGACGGAAGCCCAGGCGGCGGACCTCGCCGCCCAAYAGAGCCTCGATGCCGCGTTCGCCTGGTTGCAGGGCCTGCCGGCGCCGGACGGTGAGCGCGACCGCTTCGTGCGGCAACTGGTGATGGCGCGCGTGGCCGAACGTGCGGGTCGCGCGGACACGGCGTTGCACTTGCTGGGCGCCCTCGAGGTGAACGCGCAGCGCTTTCAGCTGGCCACCTGGGAGCCTTCGCTCGCGTTCGAGGCCAAGCAGCAGCTGCTGCGGTTGYTCAAGGCCCGCATGACGCGCAAGGACGCGGACAAGGTCGCTCTTGCTCAACGTATCGAAGCCCTGCTCGGCGATCTGACCGCCATCGACCCGGCCCGTGCCGTGGCCATCGCCTGACCGGCGAGTTAACTGACAGCCTCATGACCGATCCCACCCAAGACAACGAAATCCTGCGCTACTACGAAGCGGAGATGCGCTACCTGCGCGAAGCCGGCAAGGAGTTCGCCCAGGCGTTTCCCGACCGTGCGCGCATGCTCAATATTGACGGCATCGGCGAGCGCGATCCCCATGTCGAGCGGCTGTTCGAGGGCTTYGCCTTCCTGRTGGGGCGGCTGCGCCATAAGCTGGACGACGAGCTGCCGGAGCTGACCGAAGGGCTGGTCAGCATGCTGTGGCCGCACTACCTGCGCATGATCCCGTCGCTGTCGATCCTCGAGTTGTCCCCGACCMTTGACACGYTGCAGCGCCACGAAACCGTGCCGGCCGGACTGGAGGTGCTGTCCGACCCTGTGCCGCTTGGCACGCAGGCAGCCGGTGGCAATGATGCCGTGCAATGCATCTACCGGACCACGCAAGCRGTCGACTTGTACCCGCTGCGCCTGACCGAGGCCAACGCCTATGCGCGCGAGGATGGCCGCTCGGTGATCCGGTTCAGGCTCGAACTACAGGCGCAGGCACTGCGCGAGCCRCTGGCGGTGCCGCGCCTGCGGCTCTACCTCCATGCCGACCGGCCATTGGCACTGGCGCTGTATGCCGCGCTGACCGCCCGGCCGCTGGCCATGCAGGTGCGCATCCCCGGCTACCCGGAGCAACGCCCGGGCGCGTCCCAGGCGATGCCCGGCCTGGCGCTGGAAGCGGCCGGCTTCGACGCGCAGGCACGCCTGTGGCCCAAGCCGGACAATGCTTTTGGTGGCTACCAGCTGCTGCTGGAGTACTTCACCTTTCCCGAGAAGTTCATGTTCGTGGATCTGGTGGGGCTGGACATGGGCGCCATCCCGCCAGGTACCGGGCATGTTGACGTGGAGGCGGTACTGRCCAGGCCGTTCCCCGACGACATGCGCTTCTCGGCGGAGAACGTGCGGCTCTTCTGCACGCCCATCATCAACCTGTTCGAACTGGAAGCCGACCCGATCACGGTCACGCACGTCGAGACCGAGTACCGGGTGCGGGCCATGGAGCAACACGGGCAGCATGTCGAAGCGTACTCGGTCGATACCGTGCGCGGCTTCGAGGCAGCGAGCGGCGCGCGCTTCGAGTACGCGCCGTTCGCGGCCTTTCGCCACCGGGGCGGCATGCTGCGCCATGAGATGCCCGAGCGCTACTTCCACACCCGGGTGCGCCGCGGTCCCTCGGGCAGGTTCGACACCTGGGTGGTGCTCGGCGGCCATGCCTGGGAGCAGCAACAGACCCTGCCCCAGGAGACGCTGTCGCTGTCGGTCACGGGCACCAACGGCATGCTGCCCCGCAAGGGTCTGCGCGAGGCCGGCATTACGCGTATGCAAAACGGGTTCGCCAACATCGGCGCGGTGCGCAACCTGACCGCACCGACCCTGCCGGTGTACCCGCCCACCGCCGACCGCTTCCACTGGCGCGTGCTGTCGCACCTGGCGCCAAACTACCTGTCGCGCCGAGGTCCTGCGCGGCAGTCTTGCCCTCTACGACTGGACGGAAGGCGAGATGAACCGCCGGCGCATCGATGCCATCACGGACGTGCGGCACCGGCCCCTGCAAAAGCTCGTTAAAGGCGGCCTGCTGCGCGGCGTGGAGATCGAGGTATCGCTGGACAGCACCCGTTTCGCCGGCGAGGGCGACGTCGAGCTCTTCGGCGAGATGCTCAACCGGTTCCTGTCGCTCTATGCCACGCTGAACCTGTATACCCGGCTGGTGATCGTGTCGCAGCCAAGCGGCAAGCGGCTCGCATGGCCCGACAGCAAGGGCGAGGGGGCACCGTTTTGAGCCTGCCGAAACTGACAGCAACGCAGGCGCAGGAGAGCGCATTGCTGCCGGCGCTGCTCGCCCATGCGCCGCAGATGAACTTCTTCCGGCTCTGCGAGCTGATCGAACTGGCCGCGCCGCAGCAGCCGCCATTGGGCACCACCGATTCTCCTGCCAACGAGCCCGTGCGGTTTCGCTCGCACGGACGGCTAGGCTTTCCCGGGCGGGAGATCGATGCGGTGGAGCGCGACAGCGACCACCCCGACCGGCCACCGGTCGTGCGGACAACCTTCCTGGGCCTTTACGGCGTGGATGCGCGCATGCCCTCCTACTTCGTGGACGAGATTGCCCAGCGCCGCGACGGGGCAGAGCCGTTGGCGGCCTTTCTGGACCTGTTTCACCACCGGATCGTCACGCAGTTCTACCGCGTTGCGCGCAAGTACCGCTATCCGGTGGGCTTCCGGCAGGGCGGACAGGACCAGGTGTCGTGTTATCTGCTGAGCCTGCTCGGGTTGGGCCTCGGCAAGCCGGGCGCCGGACAGGCGCGGACCGAAGAGACCGTCGGCACGCGCAAGCTGTTGTCGATGCTAGGGCTGGCCAGCCAGCGCACACGCACCGCCGAAGGCCTCGCCGGCGTGCTGCAGCATGCCGTGCCGGACGCGCGCATCACGGTGGAGGAGTTCCACCCGGTGTGGGTGCGCCTCGATGCCACCGAGCGGATGCCGCTAGGGGAAAACTGTGTGCTGGGACGCGGCTTCTACGATCGCGCAAACACCGTACGCGTGGTGATCACGCCACAGGACCGCGACTCGGTGCTGGGGCTGATGCCGGGCCGGACCATCCACCGGGAGGTGACGGCGCTGTTGCGCTTCTACCTGGGCTATGCAGCGCACGCGCATCTGGAGATGCATGTGAGGCCCGCGCTGATGCCGGCGCCGGCCTTGAATTCGGACCAGGTGAGCCTGGGCTACACCACGCAGCTCAGG
>NZ_JBFTNE010000208.1:0-3945 GCF_056397325.1 Cupriavidus sp. 05N39 | reverse complement strand
GCGTTGTAGCAGTCAACGGCCTTTTGCACCTGTTCCTCCATCGTCACCGGAATGTCTTCGGGGAAATCCGCCGGCATCCACTCGGGGCCGTAAGGCGCCACGGTGATGACCACTTTGTCCTGGTTTTCGGGGTGCAGGGAATCGTCGAGGAATTGCATGTTTAGTCCTTGTCGGGTTGGGGCAGAGTCAATTGCGCCAGGTCTGTCTGTTCTAGCCGCTTAAAACGGTATGTCGCCAATGATCCCGGCGCGCTCCATCTTGCGATAGCAGGGGGGGTAGTCCATGACGGCGTAGTGCTGGGTCGAGCGGTTGTCCCAGATCGCCACGCTGTTTGGCTGCCAGCGCCAGCGCACCTGGTACTCGGGGATATTGGCCTGGCTGACCAGGTAGTTGAGCAGCAGGCCGGCGCCCGGATTGGCGTCCTGGCCGAAGCGCACGCGCTGCGGCGTGTGGTAGTTGGTGAAGTGCGTCGTGAAGGCGTTGACAAACAGCACCTTCTCGCCGGTCTCGGGATGCGTGCGCACCACCGGATGCTCGGCATCGGGATACTGTGCCTTCAATGCCAGGCGTTTCTCGAGGGGCATGGCAGCGCCGAAGCTGGCCTCGATGCTGTGGCGGGCACGCAGGTCCGCGATCTGGCTCTTGATGTGTTCGGGGAGGTTCTCATAGGCCAGGACCATGTTTGCCCACATGGTATCGCCGCCTACCGGCGGGCCCTCCACGCAGCGCAGCACGCAGCCGAAGGGCGGCGCCACGCGCCAGGTGGCGTCGGTGTGCCAGGCGTTTTCGTAGCGGTCGTTCGGCTGGTCCGGGTTTTTGTAGATCCGCACCAGGCCCGGATGTTCGGGGTCGCTGCCGGCTACCGGGTGGTCTTCCAGCTCGCCGAAAAGGCGGGCAAAGGTAACGTGTTCGGCGCGCGTCATGTCCTGGCCGCGCAGGAACAGCACGCGATGCCGGAGCAGCGCGGCACGGATTTCCGCAAACAGGCCGGCATCGTGAATGGCGTCGGCCAGCTTGATGCCAACCAGTTCGGCGCCGATGGCACAGGTGAGTGGTTCGATACGCATGGTGATCTCTTAGATCGTGAAAACCGAGGAGCCGGTGGTCTTGCGCGATTCCAGGTCCCGGTGGGCTTGCGCCGCGTCCTGCAGGGCGTAGCGCTGGTTGATTTCGATCCGGATGCGCCCGGCCGCGACATGGCCGAACAGTTCGCCGGCCAGTTCGTTCTTTTCGGCGGGGTCGGCGATGTAGTCGGCCAGGGCGGGGCGGGTCAGGTAAAGCGAGCCCTTCATCGCCAGCAGTTGCGGGTTGAAGGGCGGGATCGGGCCGGAAGCCGTGCCCACGCAGACCATCAGGCCGCGGCGCTTGAGCGAATCCAGCGAAGCGTCGAAGGTGTCCTTGCCGACGCTGTCGAACACCACATTCACGCCGACGCCGTCGGTCAGTTCACGCACGCGCCCGGCCACGTCCTCGCGGCTGTAGTCAATGATGTGGTCACAGCCGTGGGCGCGGGCAACGGCCGCCTTGGCCTCGTTCGACACGGTGCCGATCACGGTGAGACCGAGCAGCTTTGCCCACTGGGAGACGATCAGTCCGACCCCACCGGCGGCAGCGTGCAGCAGGATGGTGTCGGTGGGCTTGAAGGCGTAGATGCGGCGCATCAGGTACGCGGAGGTCAGGCCGCGCATGGTCATGGCGGCGGCGGTCGCGCAATCGATGCCGGCGGGCAGCTTGATCAGTGCTGCGGCCGCGATCAGGCGCTCGGTGCTGTACGCGCCCAGCGTATTGAGAAAGCCGGTATAGGTGACGCGATCGCCGACCGCGACCTGGGTCACGCCGGCGCCGACGGCCTCGACCACGCCGGCGGCCTCGACGCCCATGCCGGCCGGCAGGGGCATCGGGTACAGGCCCGAGCGAAAGTACGTGTCGGCGAAATTCAGGCCCACCGCTTCATGGCGCAAGCGGACCTGCCCGGGACCGGGTTCGCCCACGGCGACCTCTTCCCAGCGCAGCACTTCGGGGCCGCCGGTTTCATGGATTCGAATGGCATGTGGCATGTTGATTCCTGTCTCTGATCGTTTTGGCGTTGATTCGGTTTACTTCGCTTCGCTGGTCCATGCCAGCCCGGCCGGGAGCCGTGCGAGACTTGCGTCCGGGCGCGTCCGCGCCATCGCGGCTTCACGCTTGATTGCCGGCATTGCATTCCCCGCTTGCGCGTCCTTGTGTTGATGGAATAGTAGGCGCGCGGCCTGGGGGTGCTCCCCCCAGTGGCGGGGGGGTGGGATACAGGGAAATCCCTGATGCGGGCTGGCAATGCGCCGGGCATGTCTATAATCGGCGACATTAGGTTGCCGATCCCCTCAATCCATCCGGCCAGCCTGGAAACATGCGGTTCTGCCGCAGGCACGCAGTGCGTCGGGATGTACATGCAACGGCACGCGCGGCCGCGCAGCATGCAAACATGGGAAGACTGCCGCGTCTACTTTCATTCGATGACAAATCCAACCAGCGGCGCTGGCGCGACCGCATCGGAATTGCTGCTCAAGACGAGTCCACCGCGCGCACCGCGCCATCTTCTTGCGCGCTCCCGGCTGGGCTCGGACGGCGAGCGCTTTCGCGACCGGCCTGTGACCATCGTGCAAGCGCCTGCCGGCTTCGGCAAGACGTCCCTGCTGATCCAGTGGCACCGCGAGTACATCATGCGCGGCAGCGCGGTTGCCTGGGTGTCGCTGGATGAGCACGACGATCCCGGGCGCCTGTTGCTGGGGCTGACGAGCGCGATTCGCTCAGGCTGCGGGCGGCCGGCGTTCGGCAAGAGCCTGCCGGAAGGGGAAGGATCGTCCCGCGGGTCGCTGGAAGGCTTCACCGCGTGGCTGGCGGAGATTGCGCACGTTGCGCTCGATATCGTTCTGATACTCGATGAAGCCGAGCGATTGCCGGATTCCAGCCGCGATGCGTTGATCTATGTGCTCAACAACCTGCCGCCCAACCTGCGCATCGTGGTGGCGGCGCGCAGCGGGTTCGACACGGTCGTCGACCGCCTTGGCCCTTATGGCCAGTGCGTGAAGGTCGATGCCGGGATGCTGCGTTTCCGCCTGGAAGAGACGATCGCACTGATCGGCAGCCACTTCGACGCCAGTGTCGAAGCCGACGCGTGCGCGAGGCTGCATGACGTGACCGAGGGCTGGCCGCTCGGCTTGCAGCTCGCGCTTTCGGCAATGTCCCTCGCCCCCGATCCCGTTGCCGCCATCGATGCCCTGGCAAACAGCACCGGCGGCATGCGCGAGCACTTCGTGACCGAGTTGCTCGCCCGGCTTACCGACGCGGATACCGGCTTTCTCATGCGCATCTCGATCGCGGATCTGCTGCATGCCGACCTTTGCCGCGCCGTGACGGCGATGGAGGATGCACCGGATCGCCTGGAGCGCCTCATGCGGGAAACGCCCCTGTTCGTCGTCGCCGACCAGAAGGGCGAGTGGTTCCGCATGCACGCCATGGCACGCGATGCGCTGCGCGCGCGGCTGACGGAACTGCCTGCGCAGGAGCTCGCCGGATTGCACGATCGCGCCATGCACTGGCTTGCCGATCATGGCATGACCGAAGCTGCCGCGCGCCACGCCTTTGCCAGCGGCCAGCGCGAGACTGCCTATGGCCTGGCGCAACGCTGCCTGCACGAGGCGGCGACCCGCGGCCACTTGTCAGCCGTGCTCGAATGGCTCGAGTGGCTGCCCGAGTCCGAGCTGGACAAGCATCCACGCCTGCGTCTTGCCGCGGCATGGGCGCTGGCGCTGAGCGAGCGTCATCAGCAGGCCGAGGCGCAAGTGCGCAAAATCCTCCACCACGCGACACCGGACGACGCCATGCGCTACGAGATCGATCTGATCCTGAGCGCCGCCGCCTATTACGCGGACGAGCCGGATTCCTATTACGCGGACGAGCCGGATT
>NZ_JBFTNE010000207.1:0-4239 GCF_056397325.1 Cupriavidus sp. 05N39 | reverse complement strand
GAGATGACCGTTGCGGGTCCATTCGGCAAGCGGCAAATCCAGCCCCCGTTCGATGACGGCGCCGCCTAGCAGGGAGGTCAGTTGGTCCGCCTCCATCAATGTGCGCTCGACGTGCTGGCCGAGGGTATAGGCAAGCCGGTCGGCATCAGCCTGGATCCTGCGTAATTCGCTGCCTCTGTCCCATCCGGCCCAGAGCGCGAACCCCAGCCAGACCGACAATACGAGCATGAATGCCGAAATGCCCGGGGTGATGGTGCGCGCGGTGCCTTCCGCCGCTACCGGCCTATATATCTCCAGACCCATGAATCCTAGCCACCCAAAAAAGTAGGTACAGACAGCCGCTAGGTGCCGTCGACGGCGCGAGGGGTGCAACTGCCGGAGCACTATGAAGGCCGGTGCGCGGTTGCGTCTCTCACCAATACGTGCAAATATGATATCAACATACTTGAATATGTGCAAAAACGATATACAATGCACGCACGGATCCTGCGGGTGCATCGCATCCCGCAATCTACGGATAGGCAGGCTTTAGGCTGGGTTGGCGTCGCGCTGGTTTGTCACCAGCGATTGCAGCATTGATAGCGGAATAGGCTTGGGGAACACATGGATGCGCTTGGGAAGGCCGCCAAGATCGGCGATCGCGTGCTTGTCAAGCGACGTCACGACCACAACTTGCGACGTGGCACCTTCCGGCCGGGCGTCGAGTGTCCGGCACAGGCGAAAGCCGTCCATGCCAGGCATGACGAGGTCGAGGATGATCAGATCGGGATTTGACCTGCCAATCTGGAGTAGCGCGTCGTAGCCATTTGTGGCTTGGAGAATCTCAATGGGGGGCGTCAGGTTCGCTAGGGCGGCGGAATATATTTCCAGCAGGTGTTCGTCGTCCTCCACCAAAAGGACGCGAAACGCTCTTTTGTGGTGATCGGTGCTACGCCCGCTCGACTGATCCCGTTGGTCCGCCACGAGGCGGTCCACCACCTCGGCCGGTATGCGTCGATGACCCCCGTCGGTTTTCCATGCCGGGAGGCGTCCATTCGCAACCCAGAGTTGGATCGTGCGTAGCGAAACGCCAAGCTTTTCAGCGGTGGACTTGGTGGAATAGTAGCGCGRATCGGTCATCGGGTTCGTGTCATGTGACGCAACCGTTGTGCGAAGAGTTGTGCTTGAATCCCATTATTCTATAGAAAGGTGCGAAAACACAACTTATTGCCAGGAATAAACGCAAATATGATACTCCTTCGACAACTTGGGGGACGGTGCCAGGTTTCCTTCGGTGCACCGTACGTGGATAGCCGCCGATTCGCACCGTAAAGGCAACACTGTGTGGGAAGTGAACTTGGCAGTTGAAGTGCTGTTGATGTGTGTGCCGCAGCACCATACCTGCGTATCGCCCGGCGGCCGCGCCGCCTTGCTTCTTCGGTGCCTATGAACTTGCATTTTTACCGATCGGCTGCGACAGCAGCGGCAGGTTCCAGGAGCAAGCGGTCTTGGTCGGCGATCGCTCTACTCACTTGCCTCTGGGGCGCAGTGGCGTTGTGGCGCATTCTTGCAACCGTAGGTGACGGTGTTCGCGAATTCCTTTCCAATACCAGCCAGCGCTCGTTGACGATCATCGTGCTTTTCGGACTGGTTTCCTCCCTGCTGATCGTGCGCTTGCACCTCACACAGGCTCGGGTGATGCACGAACTCGTGGCTCTGGCCGAGCGCGAGGCAGTGATCAGCGACGGACTGAGGAGAAAGAAGGAACGGCTGCGCACGCTATTCCAGGCGATGCCCGACGGCGTCGCCGCACTTCGGCACGACCGGGTCATTGATGAAGCCAACGATGCTTTGTGTGAGATGCTGGCGGTATCGCTGAGCCAACTGCGCGGCGCCACGCCTCGCGAATTCGTCCAGTTGCTCTATCGCGGCCGGCAGCCTTCGCGGCATGGCTGCAGCGCCGCCGAACTGCTCGCTGAGTTGGACCGCCCCGGCGCCGCGACTGAATTTGCAGCGCTGGTCGAGTTCGACGGGCCCGACTCGCCAACCTACGAGGTTCGCCTGGTTCATGCCGTCGACGGAAATGGCACGGTGCTTGTGCTAAGAGACATGACCGATCGCATCCGGCGCGAACGGATGAAATCCCATTTCGTGTCCACAGTTGCGCACGAACTCAAGTCACCCATGGCCAGCGTTGCCGGCTACGCCGAGTTGCTGGCGGAAAACATGGTCCCGCAGGACAAGCGGCCACGCATCTACCAGGCGCTGCGCAGCCGCGCAGCACAGATCAACGGAATACTGTCTGACCTGCTTGACCTGGCACGTATCGAAGCGCGTAGCACGGGACAAGCCGAGATGCAGAAAGTCGACATGAACTCGCTCGCCCGTAGTGTGGTCGCCAACGCGTTCTCGGAAGAGCAGCGGATCCGGATAGTGGCAGCGCGTGAGCCGGTCATTGCAATGGGCGATCGGCAGCAGCTTGAACGCGCCATCCGCAATCTGATCGACAACGCCCTTAAGTATTCAGAACCGCAGAGCGCAGTCGAAGTCGCGATCGCCGCGGCTGATGCCGGCGACAAGGTCTCGATTTGCGTCCTTGACAAGGGTATCGGCATGACGCAGGAAGAAGCACACATGGCATTCAACTGTTTCTACCGGGCCGGCCGGCCTGGCGGACCAAGTGGCACGGGTCTTGGGCTGACCATCGTGCGGCAGATCGTACTGCAGCACTGCGGCGAGATTGTGCTGGATACCGAGCCCGGGCGCGGTACGTCAGTCACCCTTCATCTACCAGCGGCAGCGTGAGCAGCGGGCGTGGCGAAGCATCGGTCTTGGCAAGAATACTAAGGCGCACCCTAGCTGGCGGGTTCCGAGGCCATGGGGCACGGCTGCTGCAGGCATTGCAAAAGTCTTCTGCGACGGATGTGCGCCGGGGCCTGCGAAATGGTGAGTTCATTCCGTACTATCAGCCGGTGATCGACCTTGAATTGGGGGCGTGCCTTGGCGTCGAAGTGCTGACCCGCTGGCGGCATCCGCGTCGCGGCCTGCTCGAGCCGGGCGCCTTCATCTCCGTTATCGAACAACGGCGGATGGCGGTGGCGCTGACGCGAACCCTAATCCCGCAGGTTGTGCGTGACCTGTCGCAACTGGCACTCCCGCCGACATTCCACGTGGCGTTCAACGTCACCGGCGAGCACTTCGCCGATCGTGCGTTTTGGGCCGACGACTCGCCTGTGTTCGATCTGCTAAGCGCCAACGTGACACCCCTACTCGAGATTACCGAACGCAATGCGATTGTGCTGAGCGAGCCCCAGCGCAGCGAAGTCGAGCGTGCAAAGGCGCGGGGGCTGAAGCTGGCAATCGACGACTTCGGCACGGGGTACTGCAGTCTCGCGTATTTCCAGACGTTCGATCTCGATGTCATCAAGCTTGACCAGAGTTACGTCCAAGCCGGGCCAGGAGATAGAGTAAGTACCAAGGTCATTGACGTGATGGTCGAGTTCGCGAGGGCGTTGGACCTGACGGTAATAGCCGAGGGCGTGGAAACCGAGGACCAGCGGGCTAGGCTTATTGCCAAGGGAATACGCCTTGCGCAGGGCTATCTCTTCGGCCGGCCGATGGAGCTTGCGTCCTTGCGCCCCTGGCTAGGCGAGCGTGTGCACGGCGTGCCGGTATCAAAAATCGGATACGGAACCACAAATGCCTTTGGGGATTCCGCACCCTAATATGCAAAGGAAGCCTCATGGGCCCTCGACCTGCAACGGTGCGCTTAAACCCGGGCATTCAGTATATGGCGGACCAACTGTGTATACAGCCTTGGTTATCCAAAGCGGACCGTTCGGAAGCGCGTTCGGAGCTGGCGCCGAAGTGCGCGCGGTTAAGCTGCGCGATCTGGTGCTTCAATATCTCCAGTTGCTCCCACAGCGCGCGGGCGACCCGATTCTGCTCCAGCGTGAGGGTACGTACCGCCTCGAGATCGGCTGGCAGGTCGGAGGGTGTCAGTACCGGAAGCATGGCGCCATGATGCGCCAGCGCCGGCAGGTTTACAAGTCACAAGATGCGCGTGGCGGCGACGGTGCAGTGGGGCCGAACCGCAGGGATCTCGATGCCCTCGAGCCAAGCGTTCAATTCGGCCAGCGTGAAGCCACGCTGGGCTAGCGTCGCCGGCGAAGGAAACCGGCCGCGCGAAAGCCGCTTGTACCACAACGCGAAGCCGGTGCGGTCCCAATACAGAATCTTGACCTTCGATCGATCGCGGCC
>NZ_JBFTNE010000206.1:0-4261 GCF_056397325.1 Cupriavidus sp. 05N39 | reverse complement strand
GACGCAGAACGCCCAAAACAACATCTATCGCTGAACGGCCCGGCAGACGCGGAGGCGGCCCCGCCACCTCCGCTGCCAACCAGCCACTCAGGAACATTTCAAGTCATTCAGTGAAGCCAAGGAGAACCACCATGCCATCCATCATCGTGCGCGACCTCGCCCTGACCCAAGAACTCGACAGCAAGTCCATGACCGCGGTGCGCGGCGGAAATTCCTGGCTGCAAGGACTGGGCCCGGTGGCCAACGTCAATGTCAACGTCAACCAGAACATCGCCCAGTTGCAAAGCATCAACGTGAACACGCTCAACAACGTCGGCGTGATCGGCTCCGGCTTCGGCCCGCTGAGCATCGACGTCAACCCGTCGCAATGGGCCGCCACCCACGCCAAGGTTTGAACGGCACGTGCCCCCGCATTGTGGAGGCCGCGAGGGTCCCACGGCCGCCTCGTGCGAAGGCACTACCAGGGGGTAAAACTGCAAGAAGGAGAGCGCGCGAAATCGGGGGCTAAGCGGACTTCAAGGTTGCTCCGGGAATGGCTGAAGTGGAAATCCGCGCCAGCGGGAGGGCGCGGTGGTCCAACCCCCCTCTTCCCACGCCGCTCAGGCCTGAACTTGGCTTTCGTCGCCAGCGCCCGGCGGGGTGGCCTCCGCCTGCGCTCGCCCGAGCGCCCGCTCTGTCTCGGACAGTTGCCGGCCGAGCGTGTCGCGCGCGGTCCGGAGCCGTCATAGTGGTCGAATGAGCCCCCGTTCTCCCAGGCAATCGGAATCTGCAGCGGGGTGACGTCACGGCTGCGCGACGCTATCATCGATACGTGTATCGATGACGCGCCATTGCGCGACCGGACAGGCATATGCAACGATGAGAATTGGTTATGTCGCCCAAGAGCCTGATGATGTTTCCCTTGACAAAATGTTCGACGACGTCCGTAGAGGCACTGGCCACGCAGATCCGCCGCCTGAATGCCGGCAAGGTGGTCATTATCGGGTCGATCCACTCAAGGCGCAGGCGCTGAGGGACAAGTTCGCCGCCGACGGCATGGTTGTGAACATGGCCGCAGGGTAAACGGCAAATCGACATTCGGATGATGCTGTTACCCACTTCCATGCGCCAACTCTATATCTGTGCCCTGCTGGTCGGAGGCATCCTGACCAATGCGCCCGCCCATGCGGATTCGTTCCCTGAGCGCCCGGTGCACCTTGTCGTTCCCTTCAGTCCGGGCGGGCTTAGCGATTCAATCGCGCGCATGATTGCAGACAAGCTGCGGCTCAGGCTAGGGCAGCCGGTGGTCATTGAAAACCGCCCCGGCGGGTCCACGCTGATAGGGGCGGAACATGTAGCAAAGGCACCCCCTGACGGCTACACGCTTCTCCTGGGCAGTTCCACCACTTTCTCCATGCTGCCGGCCCTACGGCCACGTCTGCCGATCGCGGCCGAGGACACGTGGGCGCCTGTCGCCATCGTCGGTGAGACCTCCATTGTCGTATCGACCCGCGCGGAGAACGCCACCATTGAGTCGTTCGCCAGCCTGCTGGCGCAAGCGCGCGCGCGGCCTGGCGCGGTCACGTATGGCACCACAGGCCCAGGGACGGCCCCCCACCTTGTGGGAGCGATGATTGCCTCTACCTTCCAAGTGGACATGACGCCTGTAGCCTATCGAGGCAGCATGCAGGTACTTGCCGATGTCATCGGTGGACAAATCGATCTGAGCCTCGATCCCTTTGCCGTTGCCAAACCGCTCATTGATGCCGGCCGGCTGAAACCGTTAGCAATCAGCAGTGCGGCACGGTTGCCTCAGTACAGCGCAGTTCCCACCTTTTCTGAAGTCGGTGTCACCATGTCGAGCGGCGCGTTCTGGTACGGCATAGCCGCCCCTCGCGGTACTCCGCAGAATGTCCTGGGGCGGCTGCGAGTGGAACTGCAGACGGTCCTGCAGAATCCGGAATTTCAGAATACGCTCGCCGAACGAGCTATTTTTGTCGGACATGGCCGCGCCGAGGATTTCCGCCAGCGCGTGCGCGCCGAGATCGCACAGTATCGGCAACTGGCAAGAGACGCGCGAATCAAGCTGGATTAAGCTCCCCCTATCTGGTCCACTTTGGACCGTTTGGGGATCAAGCGCGGTGCTCGTAGCCATCGACCAGCTATACGCCTGCCCTCGATCAGTGCAAGCTGGCCCACAATGCCCCGGCGGAACAGCAGGACGCAAGCGATAAAGATGACGCCCGTCACCATCGTGACCGACTCCCCCAGCGAGCCGAACCACGCGATGCCCGTGGCAGAAGCCAAGAAGCTGCCGATGGCGCCAAGCTTGGTCTCCAGCGCCACGACAACCAAGGCGCCGGCCAACGGCCCTGACAGCGTGCCCAGCCCGCCCACCAGCGTCATCAGGATCACCGAGCCCGACATCGCCCAATGCACGTCGGTCAGCGTGGCAAAGCCCAGCACCAGCGCCTTGATCGACCCGGCCAGCCCTGACAGCGCGGCGGACAGCACGAACGCCATCAGCTTGAAGCGGTCTGTGTCGTAGCCTAGCGAGACGGTGCGCGGTTCGTTCTCCTTGATGGCCTTCAGGATCTGGCCAAACGGGGAATGCACCGTACGCACGATCAGCGCAAACGCGGCCACGATGACGGCCAGCGCCACGTAGTACAGCGTCAGGTCGTCGGCCAGCGGCAGTACGCCGAACAGCTTGCCGCGCGGGATGGCCTGCAGGCCATCCTCGCCGCCCGTGGCTGGCGCTTGCAAGCAGACAAAGAACAGCATCTGCGCCAATGCCAGCGTGATCATCGAGAAATAGATGCCCTGGCGCCGGATCGCCAGCGTCCCCACCACGTAGCCGATCAAGCCGCCGGCCAGCGTCCCCAGCACCATTCCAGCTTCCGGCGTGACGCCCCACACTTTCATGGCATGGCCGGCGGCATAGCCCGCGCCGCCAAAGAAGGCGGCATGGCCGAACGACAGCAGCCCGGTATACCCGACCAGCAGGTTGAAGGCGCAGGCGAACAGCGCGAAGCACAGCACCTTGAGCACAAACACCGGATACGCCCCGGCCATCGGCGCCAGCATCAACGCCACCAGCAGCAATCCATACCACAGCTTCTTCTGCATGCCCCGCTCCTGTCTTGCGTTTCCTGCCTGTCCTGCCTCGCCCGCGGCCACCGCCGCGCCAGTTGGTTGATGCATCATCTCTCTCTCCCGAACAGCCCCGACGGGCGCAGCATCAGTACGATTGCCATGATGAGGAACACCACCGTGGCCGAAGCCTCGGGATAAAACATCTTGGTCAGCCCTTCGATCACGCCCAGGCCAAGGCCGGTCAGGATCGAACCCATGATCGAGCCCATGCCGCCGATCACCACCACGGCGAACACGATAATGATCAGGTTCTGCCCCATCAGCGGCGAGATCTGAATCACCGGCGCCGCCAGCACGCCTGCAAAGGCCGCCAGCGCCACCCCGAAGCCGTAGGTCAGCGTCACCATCAGCGGCACGTTGACGCCGAAGGCCTCGACTATCTTGGGATTCTCGGTGCCCGCACGCAGGTAGGCGCCCAGCCTGGTCTTCTCGATCAGGTACCAGGTGGAGAAGCACACCACCAGCGAAGCGGCCACCACCCAGGCGCGGTAGTTGGGCAGCATCATGAAGCCCAGGTTGGTGGCACCACCCAGTGACTCCGGTGCCGAGTACGGCAGCCCGGACACACCGTAGACCGAACGGAAGATGCCCTCGATCACCAGCGTGATGCCCAGCGTCAGGAGCAAACCGTAGATATGGTCGAGCTTGTAGATCCAGCGCAGCATCGTGCGCTCGATCACGATCCCGATCAGCGCCACCGCCAGCGGCGAGAGCACAAGCATCGCCCAGTAGCCGAGCCCGAGGTAGCTCATGCCCATCCAGGCCAGCACCGCGCCGAGCATGAACAGCGCCCCATGGGCAAAGTTGATGACGTTGAGCAGCCCGAAGATGACCGCCAGGCCAAGGCTCAGCATCGCGTAGAAAGCACCGTTGACCAGCCCCAGCAGCAACTGGGACAGCAAGGCGGGAAGGGGAAAATTCAGTATCGTCATAAAGCGTTCCTCACACCCCCAGCAACTCGTTCAGCACCGGCATCCTGGCCTGCAGCTCCGCGGCCGCGAAGCGCTCGACGATGGTGCCGTGTTCCATCACATAAAAGCGATCGGCCAGCGGCGCGGCGAAGCGGAAGTTCTGCTCCACCATCACCACCGTGTAGCCCTTCTTCTTGAGCATCAGGATCATGCGC
>NZ_JBFTNE010000205.1:0-6074 GCF_056397325.1 Cupriavidus sp. 05N39 | reverse complement strand
GCCCGGGGCGAGGTTCTGCACAAGCACATCCGCTTTATCGAGGATTTTCTGGAGGATGGCAGGCGCTTCGCGGTGCTTGAGGTCCAGAGCAAGACTCTCCTTGGAGCGATTTGTCCACGCGAAATGCGACGACATGCCATCCACGCGCTCGTCATAACCCCGGGCGAAATCGCCAACCTTGGGTCGCTCAACCTTGATAACCCGGGCACCTAAGTCGGCCAACTGACGGGTGCAAAAGGGCGCTGCGATTGCATGTTCTAGAGATACAACGGTGATGCCATCAAGGGGACGCATAGCAGCCTTAGTAAGAAAGTACCTCGCCTGACCTACCACAGCGGGAACGGGCGAAAGAATTTGGTACGCGGCAGCTGCTCGTTACAGTAGAAGTCGCCACGCGATGCCAGCGCATCCTGCTTTACCGCCAGGTATCAACCGCATCTCGTAAGAGATGCATTTCTGCGCACGGAGGCTAGTCTCGCAGCGCGGAGCCCTGCGGTAAATCTCGAATTCTCGAACCGCTCATTCGCCTCCACCGAAAGCAGCGCTTGATAGAGCTACCATGTAACCTCGGCGGGCATTCCTCGGACAAAGTTTGCGACAAAAGTGACGCCTTGGTACAGTTATGCTGAAGGAGTACCTCATGCACTTTGATTTCGCCGACCTCCGGCTGTTCGCACGCATCGCCGAGGAGGAAAACCTATCTCGTGGGGCGAAAAAGGCATTTTTATCCCCCGCTGCGGCTAGTGCGAGACTTAAGGCGCTGGAAGACCAGTTAGGAACCCGGCTCTTCTATCGCGAAAGCAAAGGGCTGGCCCTGACTCCCGCAGGTGAGCGACTTCTTCGGCATGCGCGGGTCATCGAGCGCCAGTTCGAACACGTACGCAGCGACTTTGAGGAATTCTCCAAGGATTCAGTTGGCCATATACGCATCTTCGCAAATACGACCGCAGTCACGGAATTCATGCCCGAGGTGCTCGCCCACTTTATGGCAGAGCGGCCGGCGGTCACTGTGGACCTCCAAGAGCGCCAGACGCGAGACATTATTCGAGGGGTGTTGGACGCTAGCGCCGATTTGGGAATCATCTCTGGTCCGCTAAACTCGGAGGGTCTTGAGGTCGTCCATTTCAGTACGGACAAGCTGGTGTTGGTGACTCCTGCTCGGCATCCCCTGATTGAAAGGTCGAACGTTTCGCTTGTTGATACACTTGAGTATGAGCATGTAAGTATGCATGAAGGAAGTACACTTCACGCCTTCCTTACCGACCTCGTCCGAGACGAGCGGCGTAAGCTGCAAATTCGAATTCAGGTTCGTAGTTTTGAGGCCATGTGCCGGATGATAGAAGCCGGGGTTGGCATTGGTATCCTTCCTCTATCGGCGACCCTTCGCCATCGCCGTACGATGAAGTTGGAAATCCTGGAACTCGACGAGCCTTGGGCTATACGCGAGCGCGTAGTGATTGCTCGGGAATTGGATGGACTTCCTAGCTGCGCGAAGGCCCTCATTGACGAGCTTATCAAAGTCGCGGAGGCCGCAGGGGGCAGTCCGAGCGGAAGCGTAGCCTGAGGGGCTGGTCTCGCCTGATGACAACACGCCAAGGCAATACACCCTCTTCCGCTCACGCCCAACCAGCAAACATCCATCGCGACAACACCGCGTTCATGGATGGTGTTTTGATGGCCCTTGAAGCATTCAGGGTTTAGAAGCTTTTATCGGGCAGGACTGACGGCACCTCATTGCCGGAGTCCTGCCCCACTCCGTGGGACGCAAGACGAACGGAACATGCTCACTCACGAATCTGGATGATTGCCTCGATTTCAACCGTCATTCCATGGGGAAGGGAGCTCATACCAACCGCCGAGCGGGCGTGCAACCCCTTCTCCCCAAAGATACTCACCAGAAGGTCTGAGCAGCCATCGATGACCCGGGAATGATTCTTGAAACTCGGAGTAGCATGCACCATACCCAACAGCTTGACTATTGCCTCCACACGACTCAGGTCCCCGAGAGCTAGCTTGATGCTCGCAAGCATGTTCAACGCCGTAAGCCGTGCATCCTCATACGCCGCCGACGCTTGTTCCAGCGAATCCAGCCGGCCTAGTCGATAGGTATTGTTGGGTAGACGAGGCCCATGGCCCGACAGGTAAAGCATGCTCCCGACCACCCGATAGGGCACGTATGTGCCATTGGGGGGTAAGGCCGCCGGGAGTTCCAGTCCAAGTTCCAAGAGTCTTTCTTCAGGACTCATGAGTTGTTTCCCCCTGTACTCCCAACTATTGCCCGCGTGTACACGCCAGCATCCACATTTCCGCCAGAGCAGATAACCACAACGTTCTTCCCAACCAGGTCGGCCTTCCTCGCCAACAGCGCCCCCAGCGAAGCTGCGCCACCAGGCTCGACGACGAGCTTCAGCAGGCGGAATGCTGTCGCTACTGCGCACAACGCCTCATCGTCGTTCACGCTCAGCGCCTTCACATCGTGACGCAAGAGTACGCTGAGAGGCTTGGTGCCCGCAACGGGACCGGCTATGGCATCCATCACAGTTTTTGGAACTGAGCTGTTCTTCTCGGGAACACCACTCACCAATGACAGCGCCATCTTCTCATATCCGGCCGGCTCCACAATGTACGCCCGAACATTCGGCCACACTGCCTTCACCGCCGTGATTACCCCCGACGAAAGGCCGCCGCCACTGCAGTTGACCAGGATGGCATCCGGCACTACCCCGCGCGCCTCCAACTGCTCGCAAATCTCTAATCCGGCGGTACCTTGCCCTGCCATGACGTCATAGTCATCGAACGGCGAAATAAAGGTCAGTCCTCGCTCCTTCATGATGTGACGTGTTACGATTTCGCGGTCCTCCGTCTGCTGGTCATACAAAACAATCTCCGCTCCCCACCAGCGGCAGCTCTCAATCTTGATTTCAGCCGCGGTCTTCGGCAAAACAATGACGGCGGGGCATCCTATAAACTTGGCACCCGCGGCAACTCCCTGACCGTGGTTGCCAGCAGAAAATGTAATTACGCCTCTGCTAAGTTCCTCCGCATTCAGAGAGAGCATCTTGTTCAACGCTCCCCTTATCTTGAAGGAACCTGTACGCTGCAGCGGCTCGGCCTTCACGTATACGTTGCAGCCGCACGCTTCATCCAGCATGGGCGATTCGATGATGGGGGTCCGAATAATGTACCCAGACAAACGTTCTGCGGCAGCCCGTATGGCCGCGATATCGAATTGTTTCATCCTACATGCGCTCAGATTGTTCAGCGAGATGCGCTTAAAGCGCCAAGCCGATAAGGTAAATCAATGGGTCCGCAGGTCGCTCAAAAACTTCTTGGCACGGTCACTCTGCGGGTTGGAAAAGAAGGTGTCTGGGTTACCGCTCTCGACTAGGCAACCGTTGTCCATGAACCAAACACGGTCAGCGACCTCGCGTGCGAAGTTCATTTCGTGCGTGACGCACATCATTGTCATCCCGTCCCGTGCAAGGCTCTTCATCACCTGCAGTACCTCGCCCACCATTTCCGGGTCCAGTGCGCTTGTTGGCTCGTCAAACAGCATGGCTGGCGGGTCCATAGCAAGTGCGCGCGCAATGGCAACACGCTGTTGCTGCCCCCCAGAAAGCTGCCCGGGATAAGAGTCCGCCTTACTCGCCAAGCCGACGCGTTCCAGCAATTGCGCGGCTCGTTGCCGAGCATCCGATTTCTTCTTCTTTTGAACAGACATCGGGGCAAGCATAATATTTTCCGCCACGGACAAGTGGGGAAACAGATTGAAGCTTTGAAAGACAAAACCAACGTGACTGCGGAACTTGTTGATGTCGAGTGCCGGCGAATTTACGTCCTGTCCACCAAACTCAATCGTCCCCTTCTGAATGTCCTCCAGGCGGTTTACTGTTCGAATCAGCGTCGACTTCCCCGAACCGGACGGGCCACATACAACAATCACCTCCCCCCGTGCAACCTCGGCAGTTATGTCGTTGAGGGCGTGATAGCTTCCGTACCATTTGTTAACGCGTTTGAAATTAATCATTGGAATCTGAGATGCTGCACTGTTTTGCATTGAAAATACCTCCAATGACCGTTAAATTAGTCAACGACGACTGCCGGCGACACCACTGATACGGAGGCAGCGTCACGACGGACGCCCGTACGCTTGTTGGTGATGCGGCGCTCTACATAGCGCGCGAAGTATGCTGTTCACCTGGTTTGCAGCAAAAGTCAGTTCATTGACGCTAATGACATAAGCAAGTGACGTGTCCTTGATGATGGAGACAAACTGGCTAATCATCGAAGGAATCATGTTGTACAGTGCCTGGGGAAGGACCACCTTTCTCATTGTCTGCATATAGGAGAGGCCGACTGCACGAGCTGCTTCCGTCTGTCCCTTCGGCAAACCCTCTATGCCCGCGCGAATGATTTCTGAGATATAGGCGCCCTCATAGATGACGAGTGTCACCAGCATCGTCGTGAATCCGCTCACTGTCCGCCCAATCAAGATGGGTACAAAGAAATACACCCAGAAGATGAACATGAGCAGTGGAACGCCACGGACGAGATACACAAGACAGACGGCAGGTTTGTTCAACCAACTTATGGGTGACACACGGGCGAGCGCAACGAGAATCCCGAGCGGAAACGCCAGCAGAAGACCGAGCAGGGAAAGTAGCAGCGTAATAGCCAGTCCCCCAAGGGGGCCGTTAGAATACTGCCCCATTAGCAGAATCTCGCCGTTCTCGCAAAGAATTGAAATAATGGAGTCCACGGCTTACCTCGTCTTCAGTCGATAGTGGCGCTCAAGGGCAGAGCCGCCAGCCATGATTAGCAGAGAGACACCGAGGTATGCGATGGTCGTGAACAGATAGACCTCGACCGTGCGAAAAGTTGCGCTCTCAATCTCTCTCGTCACATAAGTCAGTTCTACCACCCCAATCGTCATGGCAAGGCTGGTGTTCTTGACGAGCAGGACGGTGTGGCTAATCATCGGGGGCAAAGCGATTCGTGCCGCCTGCGGCAGTATGACCTTCCGGCAAGCCTGGAGATAGGTCATACCCAGGGCGCGGGATGCCTCTAGCTGTGCCTTGGATATCGAGCGAATTCCACCCCGAAGGTCCTCCGACATATATGCTGCCATGCAGAGACCGATGGCTATGAAGGCGAAGACGAATTCACTGTTGTTCGTGTTGAACCACATCTGGACCGACTCCGGAAGCAATGTCGGAAGCCCAAAGTACCAGAGGAACACCTGCACCAGGATGGGCACGCTTTGGTGATACTCAACATAGGCAGCCACCGCCGCTTGCCCCCAGCGATTGTTGCTCAACCGGACAACCGCTAGGACGGTTCCGAGCACAATCGCAAGCAACCAGGATAGCGTGGCTAGCTCTAGCCACGTCACGACTCCGCTTGCTATCAGGCGTGGATACTCGGCCTGCAAAAGTATTGAGAAATCCAACTTCATAGGTAATGCGCCAAGTGGGTGTTCGGGAAGGGCCGGCGTACGCCGGCCCACAAGTCGTTAGCCTTTGATTGGCTCAACTTTGAAGTCGCGGCGCATCTTGTACTGCGTGCCACTGCCCAGCCACTTGTCGAAGATGCGTGTCGCCTCTCCCGATTTTTCCATCGACTGCAGCACTCCGTTCACGTGACTCGCGAAGCCGGCTTCCCCTTTGCGCATCCCAAGCCCCCAGTATTCGTGCATGACCGGCGGTTCGAGGATTTCGATGGGCGTCGTCGCCTCTGCCTGCATCTTCAATTTGACCAACATCATCTCGCCAAGTGCCAAACCGTCCACTCGGCCCTGCTGCAGTGCCAAGAAGGCAGCGGGCGCGTCCTGATAGGTTACGGTTGTTGCCGTCGGGACTGTCTTCTTGACGGCCATCTCCGACGTCGACCCCTTATTCGCGCTCACGCGCTTTCCCGCGAGGTCAGCTGTTACGTCCCGGGCTATTTGAGGAGCGGCGTCGCGAGCTATTCGAGGTGAGACGTCGGCAATCGTCGCGGGTTGCCGGAGGCGCAGAGCAACTCCGGCGTAGCGTGAGATGGAATGAGGCGAAGTCCGAGAATCGTCGCACGATGAA
>NZ_JBFTNE010000204.1:0-4449 GCF_056397325.1 Cupriavidus sp. 05N39 | reverse complement strand
CGGAAACGTCGCACGATATCAGAGGAGTACTGGCCTTCTTTACGCCCGTCGTGTCTCGCGATGGTCAAGGCGATGTTCCTAAACTCGCTCTTGCCGAAACCGCGACAAACACCCCTCGCCAAACCTCAAAATTGGCGGGACGTAACACCTGGGGCACATCCTTAAGCGACAGCAGGGTGGACATTGACTCCGAGTGCGGGTCTTTCAGGTGCAGTGGATTGAAGTCGAACCGCAGGTGCGGCAGCAGGGGGGGTCCAATCAGGATTGCCACGCATGTGATCAACAAAACCGGCTTGCGATGGCGCTCGAAGAAACTGTCGACGGGGGCCAACCATGCAAAGCCGGGAATGCTGGTCTCGCCGGGAGGGTGTAACACGGTGATCAGTGCCGGCAGTAGCGTGATCGTGTTGGCAAAGGCGATGATCATGCCGGAACCGGCGATCTTGCCCAGTTCCGCAAGGCCGCGGTAGCTGGTCGGTACGAAGGAGAAGAAGGCGGCTGCAGTGGCTGCAGCTGCTAGTGCCAATGGCATCCCCACGCTTTGCGCAGCCCGAGAGAGCGCCAGCGCCAAGTTACTGTATCGATACCGTCTGGCGCGATAGCGCACGCCGAACTGAATCCCGAAATCCACGCCAAGCCCGATGAACAGCACGGCGAAGGCAATGGATATCATGTTGAGCGAACCCACTAGGAAGAGGCCGAACGCCGCGGTCAGGACCAAGCCCGCAAACACATTCACCAAGACTGCCAGGATCAGCCGGGGCGAGTGCAATGCCAACCAGAGAATCAGGATTACCACCAGCGTAGTGAGTGCCCCGTTGACCAGAGCGCCGTCTTTGACAGAGGAGAACTCGTCGTCAGCCAGCGGCTGCGGTCCGGTCAACCTTACCGCGGCGCCGTAGCGCTCCCGCAATCGCAACTGCGCTGCGGCAGCATTGGATGGCGTCGGAAGCCTTGGCGCCGGCCTCCAGGTCGCTAAAGTCCAGTATCGGGCTGACAGACACAAAGCTGCTGGCTTGGCCTTCCGGACCCAGCTGTGGCATGCCTGCCAGCGCGGACCATGAAAGAGCGGCCGGCTTACCCGCCAGCACCTGCTCGACAGTCGCAGCGCTGTTGCCCAACAGGCGCGCCATATCGCCCAGCTTGACTTGCCCGATCTGCAGCGGTAGCGCCAGCGTTGTCGAAAGTGTGTCGGCAAGACCGCGCAGCGACGGGCCGTGCGCCAGGGCGTTGAGCAGTGGGCGCGCCTGCACGAGCTGGCCAGTCATGTCGCGCAATTCGTCGTTGGACAGGAAGAGCAAACCGTTGCGCGAAAAGAAATCGCCTCCGCCTGGCTGGCTTACCATGCGAAAGCGTGTCGGCTGCCGACGCAGCGCTTCGGCCAGCGCGTCGGCTGCGGCGCCTGCGAGTTCGCTAGCCGGCGCTTGCACGACGGCCAGAATCAGGTTATCCCGCTGTGGAAACGCTGCACTAAGCGCGGCATCGCGTCGAGCCCAGGGCTCGTTCGTGTCAATCAGGCGACCGATATCAGTGTTGATGGAAAAATGCCTTGCGGCATAGATGCCTCTGGCGAGCGTGAGTAGCAGAGTCGCGACGATGACACCCCAGGCGTGGCGATTGGCGAAACGGACAGTGTGGGTGATCTGCTTCGTCAGGGCTGGGCGACTATATTCTCGCCAATCGGGCGACCGAACCCGAGGTGGCAACTGGCTTCGCTTCGCTCTATCGGCATAAAACTGCCACTTGGCATGCAAACCACTATGCTGGATGCCTTTGTCTCCAGGCTCTTCAGCTCAGTTGCCGGCAGTTCGCTCAACTCAAACTGACAATAGAGATTTCGCTGCCGGAAGGTCGCCTTTGGCCGCATCAGGCCGGCGACCAATGCCGTCGGCGATTTGACTGCGATGTTCTCTTGTCTGCGATATTCCACGCGTATTCCTGCCTTCTGACCGAGCCGACCCAGTTCATCGCGTCTGAACCTGATGCCGCAGAAGTCGTTGCAGCGCGCATATCAGCGCGACCTAGAGGCGATCGAGCGCTGGCAACGGGACACGTATCCTGCCATTTGCCAAGCAGGCTCGTGAGGAAAACGCCGACATCTTCTTCAGGGATGATCGTATAGAGCCCCCATGCGTTGATCACGGCGCTCCCCGACCCGACGCGGGTCGGAAGTGACCGTAAGACGGGAAGTCAGCCGGAGATCAGGTCGCATTTCATGCAGACATCGGACGAATTGGCCTGCCATTGATATGCCTGTGACGCTTGTACCTCTGCCGGTAGCGCGCGGCGCGGCATCAGCGTAAACCCGTGACGACTAAAGTAAGTCGCAAAGCGCATCGCTAACATCACTGCTTGTCGACACCCTCCAGCTCGGGCGCGCATGAGTGCAGCTTGCACCAGAGACGAAGCGATACCACGGTCGCGGTAATCGGCAAGCACGGCAACGGGCCCGATGATTGCGGTGTCACCATGCCGTTCCACGCCAGCACAACCGACGATCAAGGATTCGGTGACGGCGATATGGAATGTAGTTGCAAATAGATTGAGGGCCGAAGCATCAAGCCCGCATTGTTCGAGGATGCTAATAATCTGTGGCGCTTGGCCGGTGACGGCAGCGCGAATGGAAATGCCTCTCATTTTGACCCCTCTCGCTTCGGCGTTTAGCCGGTTTTTTTCGCGACTTCATCATGGTGTGCTACCACCGTTTTATTTGTTATGTCGTGTAAAGATTCCCACAGGGCCGGGTGGCCTTTGGAGTCAACCACGGTTCGGCAGTCGGACCGCCGCTGGCGAGTATGGTTATGAGTCTCCCTTCCGACTATCCCCCAATCGTGTTACGCGTTGCAAAACGCCATCACGGCGCCATCACAACGGCCGAACGCCCAGCAACTTGGGCCATTTGTGTTGTCCAGCATCTTGGCGACGATTCAATGTCCTGCGATATCAATCTGTCGGCGGCGCCATACCAAGCCATCCAATGCTGAGACAGGCCGCATGGCGTGAAGTGTAGTAAAGATGCTACGCAAAGTCCGAGCGCAAAGCCAGTAAAATCAATAAGTTAGCGATTTTACGTACTAACATTACTGTGCGCCGGGAGACCGGCAAAGGATAAACGGTGCAAGTCCGTTACGATGAAGAGCTAGCAACTCACGTCGGCCCCGTGTCGTGCGTAGACGCCCGCGAGGACGTCTGCGAAGCGTCGGCAAGGGGACGTGCAGGCCAGCCATTGAGCCACGATATTTAGATAGTCCTGGGTGTCGACATGCTAGTAATCATGGAAGGCAATACGACTGGCTGCGATAGAGCGAGTGGCCGGTCGACCCAGCGTGGTCTAAGAACCCGTTTGATAATTCAGGGATGGGCGATTCTGCGTAGCAGCAGCCCGCCCATTGCGATATAGACCATGGCCTCGGACACATCAGGACGTCGCTCGTAGTCCCTGACAAGGCGACGCCAGCGAACCATCCAACCGAAGGTACGTTCCACCACCCAACGCCGGGGTAGCACCGCGAAGCCAACTTGATCCTCGTGGCGGCGCACAACCTGCACGACGAAGTCGAGCGTCGCGGCTTTATCCATCAACGTGCGACGATCGTATGCGCCATCTGCAAACAGATGCTTCAGTCCCGGCCAACGCTTCTTTAGGGCCTCCAGAACTGCCAACGCCCCGGTGCTATCGGCGATGTCTGCAGGCGTCAAGTTCACCATCAGCAACCGGCCATTCGTATCCACGGCAATATGCCGCTTGCGCCCGACGATCTTCTTTCCCGCGTCATAGCCACGTTCCTTCGCCGCTGGCGCCTTTACCGACTGGCTATCCACCACGCCCGCGCTTGGGCAAGGCTGTCTGCCTTCCAACTCCCTATCGAGCATTRGCACTACGTCATGAAGCGTCTGGAACAGGAACCGGCGCATCAGTCGGCGAAACCACCAGTACACCGTTTGCCAGACCGGAAAGTCCTTGGGTAGCATGCGCCAGCCACACCCCGAGCGCACCAGGTATCGCAAGGCGTTGATGACCTCCCGCAGATCAGCCGTCCTGCGCCGCCCCCGCTGTGCGGGCTTCGGCAGCAGTCCCTCCATCGCTGCCCACTCCATGTCCGTCAGATCGCTCGGATACCGCTTCGTCTTGGCCGCCATGCTTGCCTGCCGCTCTCGATGTTCTTTTTTYCACATCCAAACGTTAGAACACATCTGCGGTGAATTTTCAAACGGGCTCTAAGAACCTGGCATGCTCACTGCGGTGCTCCGTGAGATTGGAAAGCGTCAGCGCAAGGGGAGGCAACAGCGTCAAAATATCGGCATTGGCGGAAATAACGATCTGCAACATGAGTTCTACTCGCAGCGAGGCAGGCGGACAGCAAACACTGTTTCTACTTGGTCGGACCGTGCTGTTATCTCGCCACCGTGGGCTCGGGCAATCTCGCGCGCAATGTACAGGCCCAGTCC
>NZ_JBFTNE010000203.1:0-4694 GCF_056397325.1 Cupriavidus sp. 05N39 | reverse complement strand
CACTAAATGGCATGTGGCTATGCAAAATGAGTGGCCTCAGGAAGTTGTTGATTTTGAAACAAATCCAGATCTACTCGTTCAGCCAAAGTATGCGGCAAGGTCTGCCGCGTACTTCTGGGTTGACCGTAATCTACCAGAAAAGGCGGATCAAGGAGAAACAGCTACGCAGGTAAATGCGATTACCGAGGTTGTTAATTTGCACACGGATAGTTACGCGGCGCGCGTCGAAAATTTTAATTCGATCTACAGTGGAGGGTATTTAAATTGAATACGGAATGCGATCTTATTGTGCTCGCAAGGGCGATTTATTTTGCGGGATTGATATTGTTCGGGGTGAGCGCGGAGGCCGAAGAAATAACGCTTTGTCAGCCTCATGAGGAGGTGTATTTTAGCTGTGCAAGTGAAGGAAAATTGATTTCGGTCTGCGCTTCRGGAAACATATCTCCAGATAATGGATACGTTCAGTATCGATTTGGAAGGGTTGATGAAATCGAACTCGAATTTCCAAAAAAGCCGTATCCACCGAGAAGATGGTTTTCAATAAGCGATATATCGGAGGGAAATATAACGTTTACGCATCTAAAATTTAATTTTGGAAAGTATAACTATGTATTGTATCAAGGTTCTCCAAGTGGAATATATATAAAGCGGAATGGGAAGTTGATTTCAAACCGTACCTGCGATCCCGGAGACTATCAGCCGATTAGCCCTCGAGCACTGAGGGGTATTAAGACAGTTGCGCCGATAGATGGCATAGATAACTGAGTTGAGCGTGATGGCGGCCGCGCGGAATCTAAAATAGGTTCGGACGAAAATTATATGATCGAAAATGATTTTTAAGTATCTATTGATTTTTAAAATTTCCTTTTTTGTATCTCTTGTGAATGCGGAAGATAGGCTTGTTCCGTGTCCGGTGGTGTCCCCTGCTCAGGGCGTGTTTTCTGCTTCGAAGATTAAAAAGGGTGCTCTAGTTGCAGTTGAGAAAGGGGGTGATGAGTACCCGATAAATTTGATGTTATATAAATATGAAAACGGTCTATGCCGGGAAGAGTTGGTTGCAAAATACTCAATCGAGGGGGCGGCGCCTCGGGTTGATTCCCTTTTTTTTGGGGAGAATAAAAGGAATGGTTAATCTATTTGTTATTGTCCGATGGGAACTGAGGCATAGTGGTCTGGGGACATACGGAGATCTTTATCAAGTGTATGCGTATGAGAGTGGCAAAGACGGTTCTTTGATTGAGAATAAAAATATCACTAAAAATAGCGAGATGGCAGGGGTCGATGGCTATGTTGAGAACCAGGTTTCCACTTTTCGACTGAAGAAAGCCAGCGATGTCAAGGATTTCCTTCGATGGATGAGGTAGTCTGTGCGCAATACGGTGATTAATAGAGAAATATTTTCTGGGATTATGGAAGTGATTGAGAGATGATCGTTATAGGAGGAGTTTCGGTCGTGCGCGCTCGATACCAAGGCATGAAGGAAATTTTTAAATAATGGTTTTAAAGAAATGAAAATTATAAAGCRTGGAGCGGCTTCATTTTTCCTTATATTCATCACATGGACCTATGCTTATGGCGAAAGTTTAATATTTGATGGCGGATCGAGAGTCGATTATCTTGAGCCTATCCTGGAGAGTGAGTTCGGCACTGGGTGGAAAAGAGCCGTGTTCGTCAGTGCGGGCGGATCAAAATTTGATCTATTTCCGATGGAGAGATTGTCGATCGATGGAGGTGTAGTATTTTCGGATCCTGCGGACGCATTGATTTCACCGTCCGGAAGGTTTGCTGTTTTCTCTATTGTGAGAGCCGGTAGATTTTTCAAAATTGGAGGAGACGGAGGCGAAGAAATAGCGAGTCGACAATACTGCCCCGTAATAGACACTCAATCTGGGTGCATAGTGAGCAATATGACCGGCGGAATTTGCAGCGGGCGATGGGACGCGAAAGTAGACCTCTGGCTATTGGGTGAGAGAGGTGATTTCCTTGGTATTGCGAAGGTAATGGCTGGTGGCAATCCCGAAAGTGCAAGAGAAATTTGGGGTAGTTACTTAAAAATAAGTAAAAGGAACAAGGGATTTAAGTTATCCGAGATGATTATGGGTAGTTTGGGGGTGCCAAATATTTTGGCCTGCGATCCGCCTAGTCATGGAAATAAAGAGGTTTACGACCTCATCTCATCGAAATTAAAATCTGAGGGGTGATATTTATTATGCAAAATACATCAAATCGAAATTTAATCGTATTAAATAAATATCTTATTTTTGTATTAGTTTTATGGGGGGTATTTTTTGCAAAATATGCCGCGATGAAGAATAACTAATGTAGAGGCAAGCAGGAATTTTGATTATGAAAGAACTAGCTTACGAAGACGACGATACAAGTCATGGCGGCAAGATCCTGTCGGGATCGGACCGCATTCAGGTCCGGGGGAGACGAGCCGCGCGGATCGGCGATATCGTGTCGTGTCCGATTCACGGCAACAACAAGATCGTGGAGGGCGGAGCCAGCATGACCGATGCGGGCGTGCCGCTTGCGCGCGACGGCGACCGGACCCAGTGCGGCAGTATCCTCATTGCTCACTGGCGCGGCGCGACGGTTCGGTAAATGCCCATCGATTTTCAGCGGGTACCGCCCAGAGCCACGGTGCCAGACCTGCCGCGCCTGTCGGTCGCCTGGTGGACGTTCCTGTTTGTCGCCATTGTGGGTGGGGGCGCTGCGTTTGTCATCTCCCTCTGGCCCGCGACAAAGCCGACAAACACCTTCTGGTTCTGGCTCTGCGTCATAGGCTATCCCTTGGCTGCTTGGGCCTTTCTGTGGAGCGTGGCCATGGCCGGCGCGTATGCGCGGCGCAGTGACGCCATGGCGGTCAACCGGGCGAGCGATGCCGAGGAACAGGACTGCCATGCGAGCGCTAGCAAGCCACTTGCGATTCTGGCCCACGCCTGGTGCTTTTCTGCTGACGACGCAGAGAACGGCGTTGAGGGCATTGCGAGCGGGCGCATGCAAATGGCTGCCCGGCCAAGTGCGGCATACCCTGAAACGGATGTGATCGCCCGCTGGATCGCGATACCCGAGAAGCCGTTCTACCCGGGCAATGAACTCTCGGAGCACGCCAGGCATAAAGTCGTCACTGACTGGCTGCTTGACCGCTTGCTCCGCCCGGTTATTGCGAGTCTGGAGTCCTTGCCAGCGCAGACCCGGCTACATGTACGGCTCGTCTCTGCGTCATCCGTGGAGGCGGATGAGGTCGGCGCGCGACTTGAAGCCAAGATATTGGCATGCCTCCCGCAGTTGCCCGTCGTCGCGACAGACGATACGGATGATCTGTCGCTGTTTGATGTCGACGCCTGGGCGGACCGCATGCCCGCAGACGAGGTGCAGCTACTCGTCGCACTTCAGTTGAGGCGTGCCATCAGTGAACGCTTGGATGGCGGCGTGGCCGAGGCTGGCGTCGCTTTGCTGGTGGGCCGCCCCGGGGCCTCGCGGCATGGTTCCGCGCTGCACTTGCACCGTCCAGCCCAGGACAGCGCGCAGTCCGCCTCGGATTGCGTGGCGCTCGCAATGCGTTGGGGGCGAACCAGCACCGAAGGCATCGGTGCGGTTTGGGACCAAGCGCTTTCCGACGAGGTGGTCACGCATCTCAAGTCATCGTCGCCCCTGGGCGATGCCGTCACATGGGTGGATCTTGCGAAGACCATCGGCAACTCTGGCAGTGCAGGCGCATGGCTCGCGACTGTCCTCGCTGCCGAGAATGCCGCCCTGTCCGCCCAATCGCAACTCGTCCTCACCCAGGAGGGCGATCGGTGCATCGCCCTCGTGTGCTGCAAGCCATCATGAATGAATACAAGCCACAGCCAGTAGCACGCTACCTCTGTATCGCGATATTGAGCCTCTTTGTCGCAGTCGGCCTCGCGGTTTGGTTCGAGGGGCCGGGGCAGGGGCTGTCGCGGCAGCAAGTCAAGCTGTTCGAGATTTCCTTGGCGATCGGGTGCATTGTGTCGCTGCTGCTGGCCAGGTACTACGAATGGTTGGCGCTAAAGATCCAGTTGCTGCGCGCCAGGCTGTGGGTCGCCAACTACGATGCCAGCAAGCGGAGCGAGGCTGCGACGGCGGGAGGCGGCGCGCCGGCAGCGCGTCCCGGGCGACTGGCCACTATACGCGACGCGCTTCACGTGCATCACGGTTGGCGCTGGCGCTACCGCCAGCCCTGGCTGCTGCTCACCGGCGACGACGCCGCCATCGCCCGCCTCCTGCCCGAACTGGCAGAACAAGGCTGGCTGATCACCCCCGACGCGGTGTTGCTATGGAGCAAGGCCAACAAGGAAGGCTGGCCGGACGCCGACTGGCTCAAGCAACTCTACCGACTACGCCGCCGCCGTCCGGTGGACGCGGTGATTCTCACAATGGACAGCGCAACGGATCTGCAGGTGCAGCGCCGTGGCACCCATCCCGATGGAATGCGCCTGGCGCGCATCGCCGAATTGCTGCGCTGGTCCGCCCCGGTCTACCTGCTCGATGTGGCGGAGGCGAGAACGGCGGCCCACGGCCTCATGCCGGTCATCAGTTGCGAGTTGCCGCGCCAGGCGGATGCGGACGCCATCGATGACGCGTTGCGCACGCTGCGCGACCATCGATGACGCGTTGCGCACGCTGCGCGACCAGCTGGCGCAGCGCGTGGTCGCGCAACTGATGGC
>NZ_JBFTNE010000202.1:0-4834 GCF_056397325.1 Cupriavidus sp. 05N39 | reverse complement strand
AAGTGGTCATCACCGTGGCGCCTTACGGCCCCGAGTGGATGCCGGCGGATTTCCCCGAAGACATTCCGGTGACGATGGAGGAACAGGTGCAAAAGGCCGTTGACTGCTACAACGCCGGTGCCACGGTGCTGCACCTCCACGTRCGCGAACTCGATGGCAAGGGCTCCAAGCGCCTGTCCAAGTTCAACGAACTGATCGCCGGCGTGCGCGCCGCGGTGCCCGACATGATCATCCAGGTCGGCGGCTCGATCTCGTTTGCCCCGGAAGACGACGGCCAGGCCGCCAAGTGGCTGTCGGACGATACCCGGCACATGCTCGCCGACCTGGACCCCAAGCCGGACCAGGTGACGGTGGCCATCAATACGACGCAGATGAACATCATGGAGCTGCTCTACCCGGAATACCTGGAGGGCACCTCGCTGGCCAACCCGGCTTTCCAGGCTGCCTACAGCGAAATGACCGTGCCCGCCGGCCCCGCCTGGGTCGAGGAGCACCTGAGGCGCCTGCAGGCCTCCGGCATCCAGCCGCATTTCCAGCTGACCGGCATCCATGCGCTGGAAACACTCGATCGCCTGGTGCGCAAGGGCGTGTACACCGGACCGCTGAACCTGACCTGGATCGGCATCGGCGGCGGCTTCGATGGTCCGAATCCGTTCAATTTCTTCAACTTCATCCATCGCGCGCCGGATGGSTGCACGCTGACCGCCGAATCGTTGCTGAAGAACGTCCTGCCGTTCAACATGATGGCCATGTCGATGGGCCTGCACCCCCGCTGCGGCATCGAGGACACCATCATCGACCAGCACGGCAACCGCATGACCTCGGTGCAGCAGATCGAGCAGTGCGTGCGCGTCGCCCGCGAACTCGGCCGTGAAGTGGCCAGCGGCAAGGAAGCGCGCAAGATCTACAAGATCGGCGTGCAGTACAAGGATGCCGAGGAAACCCTGGCAATGCATGGCATGGCGCCCAACCGCAAGCCGCGGCAGGCAAMCCTGCCCTTGCGCGCAGCCTGACGCCAGCCCGGGCAAGCGGACCGGCAACGATGCCCGTCCGCTCGCCATSGATCACACAATCCGCGCCGAATTCGCGGCGCCACAGCGGCAYCAGACCGCAGGAGACTTTCATGGGACAGTCCCTCTCCGGGGCCGCTCRCGCGGACACGGATCTCACCGCCAAGCCGGCACGCTCGCATGCCTACGCGTGGCTGGTATTCGCCCTCATTTTTGCGCTCCTGCTTTCCGACTACATGTCGCGCCAGGTGCTGAACGCCGTCTTTCCCCAACTGCGGCTTGAGTGGGGCCTGTCCGACGCCAAGCTCGGCTCGCTCAGCGGCATCGTCGCGCTGATGGTCGGTCTGTTCACSGTGCCGTTCTCGCTCGTCGCCGATCGCTGGGGYCGCGTCAAGAGCCTGGCCCTGATGGCGCTGCTGTGGAGCTGCGGCACGCTGGCGTGCGCGCTCTCCGCCAGCTACGGGCATATGCTGGCGGCCCGCTTCTTCGTCGGCATTGGCGAGGCGGCCTATGGCAGCGTCGGGCTGGCCGTGATCCTGAGCATCTTCCCGCCKTCCCTGCGTGCCACCCTGACCGGCGCCTTCACCTCCGGCGGCATGTTCGGCGCGGTGCTGGGCATGGGGCTGGGCGGTGTCGTGGCGGCCCGCTTCGGCTGGCGCGCGGCGTTCATGGCCATGGCGGTATTCGGACTGATCGTGGTGCTGATCTATTGCGTCACCGTGACCGAAGCCAGGCTGGCGCGGCGCACGGCAGGGCCACGCGCCACCCACGGCGGCGCGGCGCCAGCCCGAGCCCGCATCCCCTTGCCGGCGCTGCTGCGCGGGCTCTTCTGGGCACCGTCCCTGGTCTGCGCCTATGTCGGCAGCGGCCTGCAGCTTTTCATCGCCTACGCGATCATGGCCTGGATGCCGAGCTACCTGAACCGGTACTACGGCATGCCGCCCGACAAGGCGGCGCTGCTCGCCGCGGCGCTGCTGATCGTCGGCGGCGTYGGCATGACCTTGTGCGGGATGCTGACGGACCGGGTTAGCCGCAACGCGCCGGCCCGCAAGCTGACGCTSGCGATCCTGTTCTGTCTCGTGTCGTGCGYGCTGTTGCTGGCGGGCTTCCGGYTGCCGCCGGGTACCKCGCAGTTGCTGCTGATCGGTTTCGGCATGCTGCTGGCAATGGGTACCTGGGGCCCCGCCGGCGCCATGGTGGTCAATCTCTCCCGCCCCTCGACCCATGCCACCGCGCTGGCGATGCTGACRCTGGCCAACAACATCCTGGGCGCCGCGCCGGCGCCTTACCTGACGGGCCTGCTGGCCGACAGGATCGGATTGCTCGGGGCCCTGCAGGTGGTTCCGCTGATCTCGCTGGTCGCAGCCGCCGTGTTCTTCATCGCCAGGCCGCGCTACCTGCGCGACCTGCGGCTTGCCGAAGCGCGCAATGAGGCAGAGCGCGCCGGCGCCTGACTCCTCCTTCACCCGCTGAGTAAACAACAAGATGCATCACATTGAATTACCCCCGATCGTCATCGTCCCCGGCCTGCGCGACCATGTCGCGGATCACTGGCAAACCTTGCTGGCCGACAAGTTGCGCGCCGACGGGCGCCAGGTCAGCATCGTGCCTCCGCTGGAGCACAACAAGCTTGACTGCGCCGTGCGCGTCGCTGCGCTGGAACGCACGCTGGCGAGCCTGCGTGAGCCGGCCTTGCTGGTGGCCCACAGCGCCGGCGTCATGATTACGGTGCACTGGGCGCGCCGTTCCGCGCGCGCCGTGCGCGGCGCGCTGCTGGCCGCGCCGCCCGATTTCGATCATCCGTTGCCTGAAGGCTATCCGGACGAAGATGCGCTGCGCCTGAACGGCTGGACACCCGCACCGCGCGCGGCCTTGCGCTTCCCAAGCATCGTCGCGGCCAGCCGCAACGATCCGCTTGCCCGTTTCGAGGAAGTCGCCGCGCTGGCCAGCGCCTGGGGCAGCCGCCTGGTCGACCTCGGCAACGTCGGCCACCTCAACCCAGCCGCCGGCTACGGCCAATGGCCGCGCGCCGAGCCGCTCATTCAGGAACTCTCCGAAATGACTGAACTGATTGGCCAGGGCAAGCAGCGGACGGCTTGACAGTCCAACGCCCCCTCAGGTCATGGCAGGACGCACCGCGACGCCTGGCTGCACTCGCTGTTGGTGCCTTCCATTTCGAAGACCTGATCGCAAGCCACCTCGGCCCCGGCCAGTAGCACGTTCATGTGGCCAGGCATGGGGCCTGCCGCCGCGAGGATCGCGTACTTCACCGCCACCCCCTTCCCTACCCGCTTCCCGGTCAGTTCCTGACAAAGCGGCGATTTGCCGCCAAACGAATCTCGACCTCGCGCTGTCAGCGGCAGTGCGGGGCGGGCCACTTCGATCCGGAAGCACCGCGCACAGGTAGCGTCTCCCCGACCCCACCAGCCCTGCGTTATCAATACGCATCGCGCGGGCCGCCTTTCCCGTCACCTTCAGCTTCCTTTGCTTCCCTTTGACAAGCCCTGACCCGCTACCGAACCCCCGTCGTCCATTTGCACCCATGCGCAGAAAATCTCTTGGTATCCGGAGAATCCCGCCCCCCTGCCATTGGGGGGCGCACGGCGCCCAATTCTTTGCATGATGACGGCGTCAATAACAGACGTAAACATGGATATGAGGAGGACAGGTAGTGAAATCGTCTAGGAAACTGAGCAAGCTTAATCTTGCACTCATTGCTTCGGGCGCAATCTGCGCCGGCAGCGCCCACGCACAGCGCAGCGTGACGCTGTATGGCGTGGCGGATATGAACGTTGAGTTCGCCAACCATGTCGGCGCCGTTCCCACCGCTGCCAACAAGTTCAATGCGGGCCCGTCCAACAACGTCTACCGCGCGAACTCCGGGGGCCTGTCCGGCTCGCGTTGGGGCTTGCGCGGTGCGGAGGATCTCGGCAATGGCGTGAAATCCGTTTTCGTTCTGGAAAGCGGCTTTAACCTGGATACCGGCACATCGCAGCAAAGCGGCCGCCTGTTCGGTCGCCAGGCATACGTAGGCCTGCAGAGTACGCAGTTCGGCCAGGTGACCTTCGGCCGCCAGTACACTTCGATGTTCGAGAGCATCGCGAACTTCGTGCCGGCAGCCTTTGCCACCCAGTATGAACCGATCGTGATGCTGACCGGCGCCAACTTCCGCGAGGACAACACCATCAAGTACTCCGGCCAGTTCGGTCCGGTGTCCGCACTGGCGCACTGGTCCTTCGGTACCGGCCTGGCGTTGCCGACGACGGTAGCCAACGGCCCGCTCCTCGGCGGTAACGGCGAAGTGCCGGGCCAGTTCCGCCGCGATACCGCCTATGGCGCGGCGCTGACCTACATTGCCGGCCCTGTCGGTGTGGCCGTTGCCTACGACCAGTTCAACCCGACCATTTCCAACCCGGCGACCGCGGCTGCCCTCGGCAGCGGCAGCTTCAAGAAGGCGACAATCGCGGGAAGCTATGCGTTCGGCCCGGCAAAGATCATGGGCGGCTACCGCTGGGGTCAGAACAAGGACCAGAATGGCAGCCTGATCGAGCGCGACGACTTCTACTGGATCGGCGCCAACTACCAGGTGACGTCGGCGCTTAGYCTGACGCTCGAATACGACTACGACAACGTCAAGAGCTTCTTCGCCAACAAGTCGGTGCCGAACCCATGGCAAGTTGCCTTTATCGCGGACTACACGCTTTCCAAGCGGACTGATGTCTACCTGACCACGGCATATTCAAAGAATGCGGGTCTGGGACTGGATTCCCCGATGATTGGCTTTGCTAACAGCCTTTCCCTTGGCAATAGCTACCAATAGCTAC
>NZ_JBFTNE010000201.1:0-4837 GCF_056397325.1 Cupriavidus sp. 05N39 | reverse complement strand
AGCGGCACGCCAGCCAGCAGGGCCGCCTTGTACATATGCAGCAGCGGGATCTGCGACATCAGCGCGGGCAGGCCATCCCGGGCCTTGCCCTGGTCGCCCGCCCCATAGCCGCCGCCCACGTCCGAGTGCATGCCGGGGTACAGCACCTCCTCGACGTTTTGGCCGCCGRCGATCCGCGTGACCGGGAAATTCATGCGCTGCTCGTGGGCGGCGATATAGTGAACCGTCTTCTTCACCAGCGCGGGCAGCGGCTTSAGTATCTCCGCGGCCCAGCCGGAGTGGCCGCTGGCCAGCCAGCGCGGCAGGCCAAGGGAATGGTGCATGGAGTCGCTGGTGCCCACCGTRGCCACCGAGTCGAACAGCCCGAGGAAGCGGATATCCGTGTCAATGCCGGCGAACTTGCCGTCTTGCARCGCATCCTGGAACCAGTRGCAAAAGGCACGCGCCTGGACCGCGCCGCGCGAGAAGCCGAACACCGACACGGACACGAACGGGATCCGGGGCAGCCGCTTGACATCGAGCCTGGCSCGCAGCTTCTTCGACAGTTCCTGCGTSAGCGGCRCGARCCAGTCCTTGCGCTTGCGCGGCGGGTCCTCCGGGTCGGGCCGCTGCTGGTGGTCGAYGCGSCGCTCGTAGTCCTTGATCTTCGCGGCGATCTCGTCATCGGTCATCAWGGACTGACCGCTAAAAGCCGCTCGGTGCACGGCGTTGTAGATCTGCAGCAGGCCCCACAGGATGCGGGCCTGCCCGCCGGCGGCGAAGGCCCGCCCGTAGGTGCTTTCGCCCATTTCACCAATTTGCGGGAAGGGCGTGCCCACACCTGGCATGTAGAACGGGTAGTAATACTCGCTCTCCCCCGGTGTATTGTGTTTCTCATCGGGATACGCGTTATACAGGCGCACAATATTGCTATGGAAGCGYTTGGCGGGTTCCGGTTTTTCGTAGTCCCTCTCCATRTTGTTGTTGGTRCCATCGAAGAACAGCCCCACGTTGACCAGGATCTGGCAAACCGGCTGACGCACGAACGTGCAGGCGGGCTTGGTCCCCAACACRCGGAAAACCTCGCGCGGCGTCAGGCTGCAGCATTCGGCCGGATCTGGTGGGAGCGTGCGGTCGGGGGCAGCGATATAGCGCTTCATTGTTGGAACTCCTTCGACTTGTTCGGATCGACCGGATAGGGAATGGGGTGATTGGGACTATGTGCGTCGTAGCGCGCCGACACGACCACGCGGACCACGTCGTTCGGGAAGATGTGGGCATAGATGGTGCCGGCCTCGGTATAGGGCTCAATCTCGACCACCTTGGTCTTGATGACGTCCTTCCTGCCCTCCGGCATGTTCCAGCTCACCTTGACCTGCAGGCCGGGGCGATAGACTCGTGGCACACCTACGCAACACGTTCCGGCATTGGCTGAGCCATAGGCGCGCATGTTGTGGCCGGGCGTTCCGTCGATGCTGAACTCGTAGACGAAGCGATTCGTATGATTGACGCCGCCCACGGAGGCATAAACGAACTTGTCGGAGCGGTCAGTCGAGATGCCGCTGCCGCCGGCGCAGCCGGCCAGGAACAGGGACAGGAGAACGGCCTTGCCGAGGGCAATGCGCCGCGGTGCGGCGATATCGCGTTTCATCGTTGGAGCGCCTTCACTTCGTCAGGGTTAACCGGATAGGGAATGGGGTGATTGAGGCATTGTGCGTCGTAGCGCGCCGACACGACCACGCAGACCACGTCGTTCGGGAAGATATGGGCATAGATGGTGCCGGCCTCGGTGTAGGGCTCGACGTCGACCACCTTGCTCCCATAGAGGATCTTGGCCCCGTCCCGTGCCTTCCACTTGACGGTGACCTACAGGCCGGGTCGGTAGACCCGCGGCATCCCCACGCAACACGTTCCCGAGGTGTTGCCGTAGGCATCCACGTTTCCGCCCCATTGCGCGTCGATTGAGAAAAATGGCCAGTAGTTCGGCTGGGGTCGAAGGCGTGGGCAGTCCGCTCTTCGCTGGTGCACTCATGGAAGACGCTAATACATGTAAAGCATCTTTAAGTCATGAGGTTCCCAAGATTGCCTTTGCGTCGCATGCCAAGGCAGCCGCCATTGTTCAGGTGTATTCCTTCAGAGCTAATGGAAAGAGAGAATCATTACCCGAGGCACGCTGGAATGTATTTAGGAATTGTCTGAATTATTCGAAAATTTAACAATTTTTCACTTTGCTAAATCGTACGAATTCGAAAGGCAGTACGTCTCCCTTGCGGGACACGCGGACCAGCGGTGCGCAGGCATTGAGCTTGAACAATTCGCCCATCATATGGACCGATGAACCCACGCCCGCCGAGCTGAACGTAATCGTATCCGGGCACTGGCGCGCGTCGGCGGCAAGTTGCCAGCAGGCAGCTTCGGGTTCACCACCACGTGTGGTATCCCGGGCAGACCGCGGCGGCCTTCAGGGCGGTGGCCGGATGTAGTTGAACTTCTTGTAGGTGTTGCGGGTGGCGTGCAGGCCGACGGAGCGAGCGGCAGGGTGTAGCCGTCGGCCAGTATGTCCACCATCGCCTTGCCGCCAATGAGGCCCCTCGCGCTGGACGGCACGATGATGCGGATATTCCCGCCGGGATAGCCTGACTGGACGAGGACGCCGCCGGCAAAGGCGGCGCCGGTCACGGAGGAATTCGCCGCGCTGCCGGAAGCGCGGTTCGCCGCGCGACAGCGGGGCCTGTGACGTGCTGGCGGGCTCAGGCCTTGCGCAGGAAGCAGGCCTTGAGCATGAAGCTGCCACCGTCCATCTTGCAATCGACTTCGTGGTCGCCGCCCACCAGCCGGATGCTCTTGACCTTGGTGCCCATCTTCAGCGTGATGGACGAGCCCTTGACCTTCAGGTCCTTGATCAGCACCACGGCGTCGCCGTCATTCAGCACGGTGCCGTTGGCATCCTTCACCACCGCGTCCGCGCTGTCGTCCGCTTGCGGGGCGGCCAACATCGCCCACTCATGGCCGCAGTCGGCGCAGACGAAATTGTCGCCGTCAGGATAGGTGTTTTCCAGTGTGCATTGGGGGCAGGCGGGGATCGTGGACATGATGGTTTTGACTGTATGCGGATTGAGGGCCCAGAGGGCCTGGATGGCCTAGAGTATAACGTCGGGTGGGTGCCGGTTCCGGCATTCGTCCCCGGATGCGCGCCCGCGTACAGAGCCGCCAGGCAGGATGCAGTCTCCTTTCGCTGCCCTCCGGAACGGCCCCCTGCGGGTCTTCGTATGAGGCCTAGCTATTATCTCCAGGCGACCACGAACCGCCCAGCGCGCGGTATAGCTGCACGGCCGCCACGGCTTGTGCCGTCTGCGTCTGGATCTGTTCCTCCTCGCGCCGCAGCGCGTCGATACGCGCGTCCAGCACGTCCTGCAGCGTGCGCCRGCCGCCTTCATAGAGGCGCGTGGCGCTCTGGCTGTTGCGCTGCGCGGTAGCGACCACCGCATCCAGCCGGGCACCGCGCTGATCCAGGCCATGACGCAGGCCGTAGGCATTGTCCACTTCCTCCAGCGTGCGCAGCACGGCCTGGTCGTAGTTTGCCTGCGCGGCCTGCAGGCGGGCGTCGCCGGCATCGATATTGGCCTGGATGCGCCCGGCGGTGAAGATCGGCAACTGCACGCCGACACCGAGCAAGCCGCCCGTGCCGCTCAGCGCGGGCAGCCCGTCCACGTGCAGGCGCCCATCCTGGCCGAGGAAGGTCAGGTAGAAGCGCGGGAACAACTCCGCTTTTGCGCTGCCGAGCCTGGCGGCCTGCGCGCGCACCAGCGCGGCCGAGGCCCGGACATCCGGGCGCCGCTCGATGACCTGGGACGGCAGCTGCCCCGCCGGCGGGGCCGGCACGAAGAACGGCGGCGGCGGGGACAATGCCGTTGCGCTCTGCGGTATCTGGCCGGCGAGCACCGCCAGCCGGCGCTCCCGGATCGAGATCAGGTTGACCAGCACGGGCCGCTGCGCCTGCAGCGCGCCAAGCTGCTCGCTCACGCGATCGATGTCATAGGGCAGCGCCTGGCCGGCTGCATAGCGTGCGCGGGTGTAGCGCAGCAGTTCGCCGACAGTTTCCATGCTGCGGTCAAGCAGTTGCAGACGGCGCTGCAGGCCGCGCGCCGCGACATAGTTCTCGGCCACGTCGGCGGCAATCGCCAGGCGCGTGCCGCGCAGGCGCTCCTCGGCGCTGAGCGCGACGGCTGCCGCGGCTTGCGCGTCGCTGCGCCGGCCGCCGAAGATGTCGATCTCCCAGGCCACGGTCACGCCGGCAAGGTGGCCGTCCAGTCCGGGAGACATGTCGGGCAACCCAGCGGGGCTGCGCAGGTCGGCCACGCCCCGCGCGGCCAGCGCCTGCGCCGAGAGCGTGGGGTAGAGCGCCGATTCGGCCACCCGCCCGATGGCGCGCGCTTCCGCCAGGCGCGCCTGTGCGACGCGCAGGTCGATACTGGCTTGCAGCGCCTGGGTGACGCGCTGCGTCAGTTCCGGGTCGCCCCAGTTTTGCCACCACTGCGCCAGGTCCTGTTCCGCGGCTGGCATGCCCTGGGCGGGGGCTTCGCTGAACGCAGCGGGGGCCGCGATACCGCCGGGCACGGTCACGTCGACCGTGGTGCAGCCGGCCAGGCCCGCGGCGATACATGCGATGAGGCCGGTGAGGATGCCGCGTGCTGGATAAGTACTCAAGGCAGAAGTCCGTTTGGTGGGCGGGCGCGAGGTGCGATCAGGCATGGCGTTAACCCTGCTGTGCCAGCATGGAGCGGAACCGCGTCAGCGCCAGGGCGAGGAAGATCCCGCCCGCGGCCGTCACGCCCAGCAACTGCGGCCACACCACGTC
>NZ_JBFTNE010000200.1:0-7347 GCF_056397325.1 Cupriavidus sp. 05N39 | reverse complement strand
ACCCATGGCAAGTTGCCTTTATCGCGGACTACACGCTTTCCAAGCGGACTGATGTCTACCTGACCACGGCATATTCAAAGAATGCGGGTCTGGGACTGGATTCCCCGATGATTGGCTTTGCTAACAGCCTTTCCCTTGGCAATAGCTACACGCTAGCCAGCGGTCAAAGCAATATGCTCGGTGTCGCCGCGGGTATTCGCCACAAGTTCTAAAGACAGTCCAACGGTATGTGACAAGGGCTTACTTGCGCAGTGGTGCGGGCAGTCCTGCGGAATGCTCGCGTGCATGCGCTTCTCTCACATGCTCTTTGTGCTGCCTCCGCGGCACTATTTTTGGTGCGCCCGGCGGGGCGCACTTGCTTGAGGGGCACTGTCACGTTACCAAAGCGGTTACGCAAGATGGTGGGAGAATGCGGGAAGAAAATGGAGGCTTCTGTGACTGGAAAAATGCGAAAAGGCTAAGTAACTTTCGTAGGCGCGGCGCCGATGGAGTTCGTAGAGACGGATCTGGAAGGCGAAGCCGCTACCTCCATTGACTCGTCAACCGAAGAGATGCGTGCGGTCGCAGCTGCCGTTAACAAAATATTCGCATCTTAGAGATATTGCTCCAAGTTTCACTTCCTGGCCAAGCAGCTGGAGAATGCGAGCGGTGGTCTTCTTGTCCGGGTGGGCCTGCACGCGGAAGTTGACGAATACGGTGCCGCCTTCCTGGAAGTCGAAAGAGAGCTTGTTGACCTTGGCCTCGTTGAGCACGTTGTCGTCGCCGTGCTTCTCGTTGCGGGTGTTGATGTGGTTGATCCGAACCATTTCGGTGTCGAGCGGTGGTGGCGGTTTGGGATTTGGGCAGCGCGCGCGGACATGACCTCGTCCGGGTAGGCCTCGACGCCCTCGATGCGCATGGCGTCCTTCTGGGCCTTGGCCAGCTGGTTGAGCGCGGATTGGTTGACCTCCAGCAGGTGCTGGTGCTCGGGGTGCGCGGCCACGAAGCGGATCAGCGCCATCTTGTCGGTGCAGCGCGCTTTCCAGTTCTTGCGGGTGGACAGGCCTGACACCTTCGGCGCGGCCGATGGGATGGGCAACCGATGGGCAACCGCCCGGCCGACGTGGTGACGGTCTTCGAGGCGCAGCAAGGGCAGGGCCACGCCGATCGCGCCGGTGGCCTGGGCTACCTGACCGAGCTGGCTCACCGCACGCCCAGCGCCGCGAATATCGCCCGCTACGCCGAGATCGTCCGCGACCGCGCACTGCTGCGCGAGCTGCTGGCCGAGTTCTGCGATTCGGTCGACGCGCGCGCCCGCGGCTCCGGCGAGATGGCGATTCCCACCGGGCTCAATTCCCTGGATACGGCGCTCAACGGCGGGCTGCGCCAAGGCAATCTGGTCATCGTGGCCGGCCGCCCGTCGATGGGCAAGACCGCGCTGACGACCGACATCGGGCTGAACATGAGCGCAACGTCATCTGGGCGCGGTATGCCTACCAGCTCGAGCGCGCCGCTGGTGTGCGCGGCTTGGCCGGGTACTACCAGAGCCTGATTGGCGTGGGAAACGACATGGCCTTGCTGGCGCTGGTCTGGCGCAGGTACGCCGGGCGGGAGAGGGCGGATCAGGATTTCTCGTTCCGGCAGATCGCGGCCGAGTGCGGCGGGAGCAAGAGCACGTACGAGCGGGCGAATAAGGTACTGGTCGCCCACCTGGCCGCGTTGGAGAAGCGGGCGGACGAGACGCTGACCACCAGTTTCCGTGCCCACGGCGTGATCGAGGGCGATTCCTTACAAGCAGCTTGAGTTTCTGGGACAGTAGGCCTAATATCTGCCCACACTCGCAGCAGTTGTCCCCAGAGCCCGCCTTGAGCGGGCTTTCGCGTCTCCGGCCTACGGAAAGGAGTCGAGATGACGAAAGGAAGGGCGTACCGCCGCGCGCAAGTCGCACGGCTGAAGGTGTATCGGCGCAACTACCTCTGCGGGCTGCGCAACGAACGAGAGATCGGCCGCGCCGTGTGGACGCCGACGCTGTGCAGCTGCTGGATGTGTGGCAACCCGCGCCGGCATATGGGTGAGCGGACCGTCCAAGAGCGCCGGTTTATGCAGGCGCGTGTGGAAGAAGAATGACGCAAGCCCGCATGGTTCGCCCAGCGGGCTTTTTGGCATTCTGGGGATGGTGACCAAGAGGCGCGGGGCTGTAGCGGCAGTTCTGGAGGCGCGCTGAAAGTCGAAAGGCAAACGGACAGGCGATATCGCTAGCCGAGAGAGGTCCGGTTCGGGTTCGAATCCCGCCTTGGTCACCATCCTCAGCATAACCATAGGCCCACCCGGTGTGTCAGCTTAAGTGATTCGCTGGACGATTCGGCCCTTTTACTTTACTGCGTGAAATCCAGCGAATTACTTTACTTTGTCCCTCATAAATTATTATTTCCTTCTCGTGAGTGCACTTCAGTGATGGATATATCGCTCCCGCATCTTTAGGGCTGGTATCAGGTCGGGAACGGCCATTTCAAGTGTTTTGGGGTCGTGATGGAGCTTTCGTGCCAAGTCTCGCAAGCTTCGGACGCCGCCCGCTGCAATCGATTTCTGCACCTCGTTTCGGATGCGTTTAGGATTGACGGCGTCATATTTCCCTGTGCGATGTAAGCTCGGGGCATTGCAAGACCGATACTCAACTTTGCCAAGAGCCATCTGTGCAAGTGACAGTTGATTGCACAGGCAGAATCGAACAAGCCCGGGAAGCGAAGTCCGGGTACCCGCTTGCCGGAACATTCGATGAACTCCACTAACGTGGACATTGCAGGCCTCTGCGCTGCGGCGAAGCCAATGTTCTCCTAGAACCGAAGGCATCGATTCGTTGCAAAGCTGCAAGGCGTCAGCTGGCAGCTGTATCCCCGAAGTCCCAATCGCGATTAGCTCTCCAACGAGTTCGGCTACGGCTACCTCTTCGTCGGTAGCCTCTATCGAACGGGAATTGTCGCAAAGACAAAAAATACGCCCGCATATCCAACAGTTTTCGGGAAGTACCCTGCGCAGAGCCTGATAGGGGGACTTTTCCGGCGACCCGCATCTGCGCGTACGATGCCTTGTGCGATGAATTGGACAAGCAGTTACGACATCAATATGCCACAAAATTGGTATCCAAGGTTCTTCGCTATGAAGAGAAAAATCTTGCAAACATTCTCGGCAATATCGAGCGCATTTCGTGTGTAGGCGGTGTGCTGATAAAAAAACAGATGTAAAATTTAGGGTTCCAAATTGTAAATCGTTTCTGCCTGTCGCCTTATTCAGAGCAGTTGACCATGCGTCCGATGTGCATCCGATACTAACCATCGCGGATACTGCCCGCCCTGACCACGAGGTGTTTAGCATCGTTTCATTTCGGCCGCCCATTAGGGGCACCAGCACGCTCCTATTAAGAGTTCGTACGGGAACGCGGTGGGCATTTGCCAACCGAAAATCGTAGCTCACTAACGATTCCGCTTGGCTTGTCCCGAATCCTATCGGCGCAAGATTGTAAAGGGGGTGCATCTGAGAATCTCAATTGGCTAGCTTCTCTCCGATTTCCTCTATTCCATTATTTGTCGAGAAATGATTCTTGATGGCATACTTGCGCCTGAGTTCCCTCTCCCCATTTAATATCTGTTCACGCATCTCTTCCTCAAGACTTTCTGCCTTCAACGCTTTCCCGAACATATTAGGCGTCCAGATTTCGCCTTTGCTGCGAAGCTGATAGCCTAAGAAGTTCGTAAGAACAACAGATAATTGTCCGACCCCCCCCATGGACGCAGTTGCCAATTCAACGGCCGCCGCCGGAAAATCTGGGATGCGCTCGCAAGGCCAATTCGACGCGAACTTCTCTATGACGGCAGAAAATTCTCTCATTTCTGATTTTTTCTTAGGGTCATAGCGGAAAAATGGCACCACTTCGGTGCGCCGAATCTGGATTGCATATTGCGCCGCGAGTTTTTGCAATTCATAACTGCCGATAAAAATGAGCTTTACGTCTATTTGCTCGGCAAAAGACTTTACGGTGTCCATGACCGCGAGATTGTCGAAGCGGAGAAAATAGTAAGCCTCATCGAAGATGATTACTTTTACTCCTCTTCGCTTAACCATCTCAGCTATGGCTTCCCGAAGAGGGCCAAGGGTGAGTCGCTTATTATTCGAAAATCTCAGAATGTCATCACGATATACCGCCTCTCGCACACTTTCAGCCGGGACAGCAGTGCCTTGTTTCAAAATCGCACTGTACAAATTCTTCCAGGCAAAAGCATGTTCATTATTGGTTTCAACCGGAACATACATAAAGGGAATTTTTGTGCCATTATCATTTTTCCACAAATCGGTGAAAGCATCCGCTAACGCATTTTTGGCGAGGCTTGTCTTTCCTGCGCCGGTCATCCCGATTAAAAATATGAATCTGGTATCTTCTCCGCGTTGAACATACTCCAGTAGGTCTTGAAGAGCGATTGTGAGATTTTGGTGTGAAATGGTTAGATTATCGAACCATTTCTCGCGCTTTGACGCGCCCGCAGAGAGTATCCCAGCAAGCTCTGAGTGTACAAATTCTGGGTTCCGCGTAAACATGGTTTCTCCTTTTGCGTAGTTTCGTACCGTTACTGACTAAACGAGCCATTTCACTGTCCGACCAATTTTCTTCGCCTCAGGGATGCTTGCTAAAATTAATTCCGGCGTGTTCCGTAGACGTGGTGGGCTGGAATATGGCCGTTAGGATTAATCGAAGGCTAATACCGTCTCGCCGGCAATGAAAGTAATCTGAGACAGCATATTTTGTCGAGATGCGTCGTCTGGCATGGTGGCTCCTTATACATAACCGCGAAATGCGCGGAGTGTGGATTCATCGAACAGGGGAGGGGGTACACTAAGGTCCCGTTCCTCGCCCGCCATTTCGGGGGCCTCAACATCCGAAGCGAATGTCTCCTCTTTAGGTTCCGTTTCAGCGTCCGCTTTCGGCCCCCATCGCAATTCGCCGAAAGGCGAATTGATGTTGTCTGCAGTGGTCTGCTCTAGGAACTTTGCGGCCTTAGAGTTCGCGATGGACATTCCGAGCTTCTTAGCCAAGTAGCCCATCTCGGCTTGTTTGATTGTCATGCGCTCATCAAACGGGCCGGGTATAAATAGCTTCGCCTTGTCAGCGAGAACTTTCCTGGAACCGATAGCTTTCTTGGAAAGCTGATTTTTTGCTCGGGCGGACTCTCTGTACGCTTGTTGGACTTGGCGATTGGTCCTGCCGCGATATGGCTCAAGGTTGCGAATGATGGCGCATTGCCACCCGTCCAGGCACACATATATTACGTTCGCGTCCCATGGTTCTACACGAACTTCCAGATGCCTTCCCTTTTCGAGCTCCCTAAATTTCTCGTGCCAGTAGAATTGCCCGTAAATGAATATTCCCCGTCGGTTGTCCACCGACTGGAACCACTTTTTCGCATGCGGACACGTAAGTAACATTAGGTTTTCATCAAAGCGTACGAGAGTATGTTCGCGCCGGCCGCTCTGCTCGTATAGCCGCTCCTCCTTCTCCTTCGGGCTCATCCCGAGGGCGGGATGGACACGGTCGGCATACTTTAGAAAGTACTCATCTAACATTGCGTACAGCGCCGGCAGCGTCCAGACGCGACGGTCGAATGGGTAGACTGCCCGGGACACCATTCTAGGGTCGAGCATATTGGTGGTATTGCCCCGAAGCTGTTGAATCACCTCCTCTTGGGTGGCGCCTAGCGCGCGTTCAACGACCGCCCCACCACGAGGTTGACTAGGCGGCCGATAGCGGAGCTCGATACCGTAGAGATAGCAAAACCATATAAGCTCGCTAGAATGGAATTCTTTGCCGTTGTCTACGACGATAACTGTTGGAAGGCGTTTGTGCCGGCGCACGTAGTCCCGCAGCACCATAAGAACGGAAGCGGCGCTTGGTGGGTTATACGAAAGCCAAAATGCCACCCGGTTGCGAGTCGCGCCGTCCACGGCAAGCGTTATGTTTGGCTTGCCTAGGTCCACTCCTTCAAGGTCCGTTGTGGCAAGCGGTATGGTGGTGTGGTCGATGTAGCAGACTTCGTGGGGCCTTGTACCATGGACCGGGAAGGGTTGGGTGAAAAACAAATCAAGAGGGTTTTTTTGATACGCCGCTTTCTCCCCCTCCCGGAGGAGAATATCTTCTACATGCTTACAATTTTTACAGAAGGTTTGATACGACCTGGTCGAAAGAATGTCGGCTGTTGTTTTTATGTAATGTTCTATTAGTCCCATGTAAATTGCATAAGCCCCTCGTTTTGTCATGCGCTCCGGGGAGTTGTAGCATTTCATCGCTTCGATAAAGAATTTATTTTCTACTTCATTCGTAAGATGAGAGCTGTGGTTTCCTCGGTTTGGGATATGGTCCATCAAGGCTATTAACCGGTCGAGCTGGTTTGTCATGCCCCGAACTTTGAGGGCAAAGCTTTGAAGCGAGCTTCTGGAAAATGCCTTTCGGTCCCAACTCTCGAGAGCTTTAAGCCGATTTTCGGCTCGCGCCCATTGAGCTGAGCTAAAATCATGTAGCATCTTTTTTGCGTCAGGCGGGAGTCCTGGAGCATCTGTGGAAATCTGATTAAGGTCGTTTAGGGCTGAAACGGACTTCAAATCCAGCGCCGAAATGTATCCGTCTTTATCTCGCACATGCAGTTGACGTTCTCCGCACATCAAAACTGTGAGTTCAACGTTGTCGTATCGAATGACAGTTCCGGGCCGAAGGCGCATTACACCTGGCAAGGGCAGGACCGGTTGAAGCTCCTTCTGACGAGCTGCTCGTACGGCAGCTGACGTAGCGGCGTCACGGCAAATGATTAAATCAGACGGGACGTCGAGCCGCTCTACGTGGAGGTTTACATCAACATACCCCCCCGCAATGGCAGAAATCACCTGGTCCGCCGTAAATCGGTGTTCGTCTAGGAGCTCCGTGTAGGAGACATATTTCCGCTCCTGCAGGAGGTCGGTAATTTGCAGCAGCGTTTCGCCGGGAATCTCCGGAGCATCTTCTCTCAGATAGTCCTTGAGAAACCGTGCATTATTCAGGAGTTGAATATTCATGGACGAATTTTGTATTATTTTGTATGGCACCCCCATTCGCGCAAATACCCGCTCGGCGGGAAGAAAGTGAAACGTCCCGAAATCGTCCCTGAAATATGAGTCGGGGTGGCTTAGTGTTTGGGCATACAGCCGGCCATCGTCCCTCACCTCGTCGACGTAAACAGACATTTTTGTTACGACAAGAAAGTCCGGATGATAAGGTCCGGTCCCATGGCGCTTGCCATTTTTATCGAGGTAGTCAACCTGGATTTCTTTAGGCTGCGCGAAGTAAGCGAT
>NZ_JBFTNE010000199.1:0-4915 GCF_056397325.1 Cupriavidus sp. 05N39 | reverse complement strand
GGACAAGGAAATGGTCATGCCGGGTGACAACGTGTCGATCACGGTCAAGCTGATTGCCCCGATCGCCATGGAAGAAGGCCTGCGTTTCGCCATCCGTGAAGGCGGTCGTACCGTCGGCGCCGGCGTCGTGGCAAAGATCCTCGACTGATAAAGTCGATCAGCGAATACGGCACCAACCGGCCGTATTCGTTGCCAGAGGGGTTGGCTTCATTGCCGACCCCACAGTTGTTTTAGGGGTATAGCTCAACTGGCAGAGCGTCGGTCTCCAAAACCGAAGGTTGGGGGTTCGATTCCCTCTGCCMCTGCCAATTCAATCAGCCGCGTCGCGATAGAGAGTATCGTGACGCGGCTTAGTCTCGTTTGCGAAACATGGCCAATCCCAACGTCGAAACCGTCAACGCCGCCAGTGGTAAGTGGTTGCTTGGCGTCGCGGTGCTACTGGTGGTTGYCGGCGTCATCGGTTTCTATGCCCTGGCACAGCAGCCATCCTATGTGCGCGGCGCCGCCCTGTTCGGCGGCATTGCACTGGGCGTGGTGGTCGCGCTGGTCTCGGCACCTGGCAAGGACTTCATCGGTTTCTCCAAGGAATCGTATCGCGAAGTCCGCAAAGTCGTTTGGCCCACCCGCAAGGAAGCCGGGCAAATGACGGGCCTGGTGTTCGTCTTCGTCGTGATCATGGCCGTGTTCCTGTGGTCAGCGGACAAGCTCATCGAGTGGGTCATCTTTTCGCTCGTGCTGGGCTGGAAATGAAGGATAGAACATGACGGATAACGCACAACAGGAAGTCCCCGCAGCTGAATCGCCTTCGTCGAAGAAGCGCTGGTATGTGGTGCACGCTTATTCCGGCATGGAAAAGAGCGTGCAGCGCGCGCTGCAGGAGCGCATCGAACGCGCCGAAATGCAGGACAAGTTCGGCCGCATCCTGGTCCCGTCCGAAGAAGTGGTTGAAATCAAGGGTGGCCAGAAGTCTGTCACCGAGCGCCGTTTCTTCCCGGGTTACGTGCTGGTCGAGATGGAAATGACCGACGAAACCTGGCACCTGGTGAAGAACACCAGCAAGGTCACCGGTTTTGTGGGTGGTGCGCGTAATCGCCCGAGTCCGATTTCCCAGAAGGAAGTCGACAAGATCATGACCCAGATGCAGGAAGGGGTCGAGAAGCCGCGTCCCAAGACGCTGTTCGAAGTGGGCGAGATGGTTCGCGTCAAGGACGGTCCTTTCACCGACTTCAACGGCAATGTCGAGGAAGTGAACTACGAGAAGTCGCGTCTGCGCGTCTCGGTCACCATCTTCGGACGTGCTACTCCGGTCGAACTCGAGTTCGGCCAGGTCGAGAAGGTTTAAGTTTTCGCATTTTATGCTGGCCGCAAGGCGGGCAAAAAATGCACGGCCAGTCCCGCAAGGGGCCGGCCAAAAGAGGAGCGTGAGGCTGGTTGGGGTGGATGAACCGCCCTTGCAGCGTTAGCGCGCTACGACTCAACAGGATCGCATTCCTCCAGGAAGCGGTCCGGATTGGAGTAAATATGGCCAAGAAGATCATTGGCTTTATCAAGCTGCAAATTCCGGCTGGTAAGGCAAATCCCTCCCCGCCCGTGGGCCCCGCACTGGGTCAACGCGGTCTGAACATCATGGAGTTCTGCAAGGCGTTCAACGCGCAGACCCAAGGTATGGAACCCGGCCTGCCGGTGCCGGTGGTGATTACCGCCTTCGCCGACAAGAGCTTCACCTTCGTGATGAAGTCGCCCCCGGCGACTGTGCTGATCAAGAAGGCTGCTGGCCTGACCAAGGGTTCGGCCAAGCCGCACACCGACAAGGTTGGCAAGATCACCCGCGCCCAGGCTGAAGAAATCGCCAAGGCAAAGAACGCTGACCTGACCGCCGCCGATCTGGACGCCGCCGTGCGTACCATCGCCGGTTCGGCTCGTTCGATGGGCATCACCGTGGAGGGTCTGTAAATGGCTAAGGTTTCCAAGCGCGTCGCCGCCAACAAGGCGAAGATCGAGCGCACCAAGTTCTACCCGATCGACGAGGCCCTGGGCCTGGTGAAGGATTGCGCATCGGCCAAGTTCGACGAATCCATCGACGTTTCCGTGCAACTCGGCATTGACGCGAAGAAGTCGGACCAGGTGGTTCGTGGTTCCGTGGTGCTGCCTGCCGGTACCGGCAAGTCGGTCCGCGTGGCTGTGTTCGCCCAAGGCGAAAAGGCTGAAGCTGCCAAGGCAGCTGGCGCCGAAATCGTCGGCATGGAAGACCTGGCTGAGCAAGTCAAGGCCGGCAACCTGAACTTCGACGTGGTGATCGCCTCGCCGGACACGATGCGTATCGTTGGTACGCTGGGTCAGATCCTGGGCCCGCGCGGCCTGATGCCGAACCCGAAGGTTGGTACGGTTACTCCCGACGTGGCCCAGGCTGTGAAGAACGCCAAGGCCGGTCAGGTTCAGTACCGCGTCGACAAGGCCGGTATCATCCACGCCACCATCGGTCGCCGTTCGTTCCAGGATGCGGATCTGAAGCGCAACCTGAACGCGCTGATCGAAGCACTGGTGAAGTCCAAGCCGGCTACCAGCAAGGGCGTGTACCTGCGCAAGATCGCCGTGTCGTCCACCATGGGCGTTGGCGTGCGCGTGGAACAGGCTTCGCTGTCGGCCTAAGGCTGGCGGCACCCACCGGGCGGACCCGATAACGTCGCCCGGTGTAAAGAATTGCAGATCCCGGCCCAGGCCGGGATCGTCTCCAGACTCCAGCGTGGCCCGAGGGCAACGCGGTGAGACAAGGAGCAAGGCTTTGGGCAGCGGTACCCGCCGGCGCGCAAGCGCGAGGCAGGCACCGCTGGTTATCAAAGACCGCTGGTGGCGGGCGCGGCTGCAGTCTGGCTGCCTCGCCTTAATCGGACGGAACGTACGTGGCTCGCCGCGACGCCTACCCGCCCCACCAGCGCAGATGGCGAACCCGAGGGATTGAAGAATCCGGGCAATGACCCGGGTGATTCGGGCCAAAATCGGACGCCGTTCGTTTGGACTGATGTGCGTGCCCCGGACGATCCGGGGGACAAGCATCGTTTTGGAGCTTAACCGTGCCACTCAATATTGAAGATAAGAAGGCCGTCGTTGCTGAGGTTTCGGCGCAAGTCGCTAAAGCCCAGACCATCGTCGTTGCCGAATATCGCGGCATTGCGGTTGGCGATCTGACCAAGCTGCGCGCCAAGGCCCGCGAGCAAGGCGTGTACCTGCGTGTTCTGAAGAACACGCTGGCCCGCCGCGCCGTGGAAGGCACGCCGTTTGCCGGCCTCGCAGAGCAAATGACCGGTCCGCTGATCTACGGTATTTCCGAAGATGCAGTGTCGTCGGCCAAGGTTCTGAACGACTTTGCCAAGACCAACGACAAGTTGGTTCTGCGCGCAGCGTCGTACGACGGCAACGTGCTCGATGCTGCTGCCGTCAAGGCACTGGCCTCGATCCCGAGCCGTGACGAACTGATTGCTCAGCTGCTTGGCGTGATGCAGGCACCGGTGTCGGGCTTCGCCCGTCTGCTGGCCGCCCTGTCCGCCAAGAAGAGCGAAGGCGCCCCTGCCGAAGGCGAAGGCGCAACTGCCGCCGCCGAGAGCGAAGGCGCTGCTGCTTAAGGCGCAAGCCCCCGCAGCCTGGCTCATCAAGATCGCATTACCGATACCGAATCACATTTAGCAGGAGTATTTCAAATGGCAATCAGCAAAGACGACATCCTCGAAGCCGTAGGCGCGATGTCCGTGATGGAACTGAACGACCTGGTCAAGGCGTTTGAAGAGAAGTTTGGCGTTTCCGCCGCTTCGATGGCCGTGGCTGCTGCCCCGGGCGCTGGCGGTGCTGCCGCTGCTGAAGAGCAAACCGAATTCAACGTCATCCTGTCGGAAATCGGCGCAAACAAGGTTGGCGTGATTAAGGCTGTTCGCGAAATCACCGGCCTGGGCCTGAAGGAAGCCAAGGATCTGGTCGACGGCGCACCGAAGGCTGTCAAGGAAGGCGTGGACAAGGCTGCTGCAGCCGACGCCAAGAAGAAGCTGGAAGACGCCGGCGCAAAGGTCGAAGTCAAGTAAGCTGTGCTCGCGTGCCCCATTGGCACGCGAATGGGGCTGGCAAAGGGAGATTCCCGGCGCCAGCCTTTTTGCGCTTCTACGAAGTGTGTTTTACTGTGCACTCGGAAACGTATATAAATGGCGCAAACGATGCTTGATGGCTGGGCGCATGCCTAAGCTTCAGCAGAGGCCAAACATCAGTGGCACACTAGGTGGTTGCTGATGTTTGTCTTCTGAACCGACTGCAGAAGACAAGTTTGGTCGGGTGTCCCCCGGGCCGGTATGACGCATTGCGTCGTTTCTGCCGGCTCGCAGCGTGCGGACACCGTCAGCCAGAGGTTGGTAGCGGCCAACCGCCAAATCCCCTCCCAGTCGCTGAACACCTCAGGTGCTGCGCCGGTCCAGCCAGCCCTGCGATGATTCGGAGATCCCATGGCGTACAGCTTCACCGAAAAGAAGCGCATTCGCAAAAGTTTTGCGAAGCGCGCGACGGTTCATCAGGTTCCTTTCCTGCTTGCCACCCAGATTGAATCCTACGCTCAGTTTCTGCAAGAGGGTACGCCACCCTCACGTCGCAAAACAGAGGGCCTGCAAGCGGCTTTCAGCGCAATCTTCCCGATTGTGTCTCACAACGGGCTCGCCCGTATGGAGTTCGTCTCCTACCATCTGTCCAACCCGCCGTTCGACGTCAAGGAATGTCAACAGCGCGGCCTGACCTTCCACTCGGCGCTGCGTGCCAAGGTGCGCCTGATCATCAACGATCGGGAAAATCCGGGCAAGGTCAAGGAAGTGAAGGAACAGGAAGTCTACATGGGCGAAATTCCGCTCATGACGTCGACCGGTTCGTTCGTGATCAACGGCACCAC
>NZ_JBFTNE010000198.1:0-8070 GCF_056397325.1 Cupriavidus sp. 05N39 | reverse complement strand
GCGGCCGGCAACTGCGCCAGCAGGCTGTCGGGCGTCACGCCGGCCAGCACCGCGACGGCCGGGCTGTGGTTCAGGTACTGCGCGCGGTCGATGCTGGTGCCGGGCGCGGTGACCGGATTGCCGCCCAGGTTGGCGTTGAAGTGCCAGTCAACCGTTTGCTTGCCGCCCGTGTCCGGCGCAGCCGGCGTGGTAACGATGACCGGGTTGAACTGCCACGGCCTGGTCGGGTTGTCCACCGGCGTGGCGGCCGGGACCGCGCGACACCATCAACGACCACAGCATGTCCCCTACGGGTCAACTGCATAGCCACGATGGCCGGATCTCCGCTCGCTGTTGCCGCAGCCAGTTACTCCAGCGTCACGCCGTTTACGGCTTTCTCCGTCAAGCCATTCGCGTTCAGTGTCGTTGCCACCTTGGGCAAGGTTGTGTCTTGTGCAGTAACTCCATACTGTGCAATCAAGCCATTGGGCGTCCGCTTATGCCCGCCGGAGTGGGTTGGCCCCACTATTTGTGGCTACAAGTCGATTGTATAGGTAAATTTATCGGCCCAACCGAATCTCTCATCTTGAATTCTCACTCTTTCCAAAATATCAATAATATCCTGGTACGTTCTACCCATAAATCTATTTGAGGTACTTGCATTAATCCACCTTAAACAAATAGGCCTCTCCACGCTGGAGCTGAGCAGATCCCATAAAGCGTCCAAGTTATAACCGTAAAACGACTCAACACCAAGAGCGGATGCCAGCTCACGATGGAAATCCATTTCGCTTTTCACCATTTCGCCATTTATCTGGATTTTCATCACACACCTTATTTCCAATTCCCGATTTTTGTCACTGTTTTATAATGGTCAGCGGTAATATATAACAATCCATCGCTAGAATACAACAGCCTTGTGCCAAGCTGATTGCTACGAGACATGGTATTACTCAACCCAATATCTGCCTCGTACCAAATCCGACCAGAAGCGGATGGCAGCACGTTCGTTGAATTTGCGAACACGTCCCCTCCTAATTGTCCACCAGCTACACTGTTGTTCAGCGCTCTTCCTGGTTGCCACCCGTGCTGAGCCGCTTCCGCTTTCGTAACATAATTGCCCGGAAGTTGACCAGTCGCACGAAGACTATCCACAACGTCATTGGCTGCCTGGGTTGTTTTAAGATCAAGCTTCAATCCCGCGTATGTAGAGGCGTTCGCTGTCCCTTCGGTCCTTACAACCGCACTATTTGTGGCCACCGCCCCCCGAGCCGCCACAAACTCACTCAGCTTGCTATAGGCTACCCCGGCCACTGGTAGTACGCCAGCGATACCCATCAGCCAGCGCTCCGCTGTGCCCAGTGGCTGGCCGCTCAGACCTTGACCGGTGACCGCCTGGTAAAGCGCTGCCGGTGTGCCGTACAGCGGCAGCAGGCTGGTCAACATGTCACCCAGCTTCAGCGCCTGCTCTGGTGTCAGATTATTCATCCGCGCCAGCGTCGCCGCTGCTTCCACCTGCCGTACCTGGGTATCGATGCGCTGGAAGTCCTCCTGCCTACACGCCGCCCCGCACTGCGCCGTCAACCGCGCATTTTCACGAGCGGCGATCCCGCGTGCCGGCCCCTGCGAAGTCGCATTGTTCAGCGATTCGTTTTGCGCCGCCAACGCGGCGGAGGTCGCGTCCGTACCGAGGGCCGCGCCGGCAGCACCACCAATCAGCGTCGCCAGCCCAACTGTTATTGCCTGGCGGACCTTGTCGTCGCTGTAGTTCAGCACTGGGCTGTCTGCATACACCGCATCCCGGATGAGTGGCGCCGCAATCGCACTGGCCGCCCCACCAATCGCGCCACCCGCACAATCCCCACCCAACAGGCTCTGTGCGGCGCACCCCAGCAGCGCATGACCGGCCGCATTCGCCAGAATCGTGTCCGCTGACGCGCCGACCATGCCAATACCCGGCAATGTCACGCCAATGGCATTCGCACCCACCGCCGCCACATCCCGCACCAGCCCGTTCGCAAAGGCCTGTCCGAAGCTGCCGCCGTACGCCACCGTGTTGACCCCGGCGCTGATCACCGAGCGCACCACGCTCGCCTGGATATAGCTGCCAAGGTTGGCCTGCACCGCCTCCCAGCTGCCCTTGGCTATGTTCTGGCCGATGCTGGTCACACCTGCGCCACCAAGGTCCAGCGCACCCAGCGCGCCCTGCGTCAGGCCAGCCGTCACCCCCGACACCACGCCCGCCTTGAGCGCCGCGCCCATATTCAGCGACCCCGTCAGGATCAACTGGCTCGCCATGCTGGAGAGCGTGCCGGCAATCAGCCCCGACACCGCGAGCGACATCGCCGCACCCGCCGCCGTGGCAGCGAAGGTTGCACCAAAGGCAGCAGTCACGGCCACCGCCCCAGCCCCTGCCGTCACGATCGAGATCGCCACCGCCGCCGCGATCGCCACGATCTGCCCCAGCGGCCCGAACCCCTTCTTCTCCTTGATGAACCGCGTGTGGATGTCGTCGGCTACCGTGCCCTCGGTGTAGTTCAGCCCGAGATTGGCCTTCAGCTGATTGACTAGAGCCACGGTTGCGGCCTCGTCCACCCTGCCGTCGGCGCCGCGGATCAGGAACGCATCGTTGACCGCGTTGATGCTGTCGGCCTCGATGTTCATGTGCATCGCGCTCATGAACCCGCCCGGCTGCACCACCGTCCCGGTGATCACGCTCCAGCCGCCCTGCACCCGGTAGGCCGACGTGCCGATGTCCACCACATTGGGCCCGGCATCGATGCTGCCCGCCTTCACGTTCAGCGTGTCGCCCGCCGTGATCACSCCGCTGTTGCGCAGCTGCCCGGCAATGTCCAGATTGACGTTCTCACCCGCAATCGTGCCGCCGGTCGGCTTGGTCAGCGCCTGCGCATAGCCTTCCGGCAGGTACACCTGTGGCACCARCGCATTCACCGTCGGGCACGCCGTACTGGCTACCGTGTTGCAACTCGGATCAGGAACAGCCTGCTGCACGTACCACAGCATCGGCGCATCCAGCGCCGCCACCTGCGCGGCCGGCAACTGCGCCAGCAGGCTGTCGGGCGTCACGCCGGCCAGCACCGCGACGGCCGGGCTGTGGTTCAGGTACTGCGCRCGGTCGATGCTGGTGCCGGGCGCGGTGACCGGATTGCCGCCCAGGTTGGCGTTGAAGTGCCAGTCGACCGTTTGCTTGCCGCCCGTGTCCGGCGCAGCCGGCGTGGTAACGATGACCGGGTTGAACTGCCACGGCCTGGTCGGGTTGTCCACCGGCGTGGCGGCCGGGACCGCGCCGCCGGGCGCCGCTACCGGGCCCAGCGGGATCACTTGCTGCGCGCCGGTGGAGGGCGGCGTGGGCTGGGACGGGCTGGTATAGCCGTTGGCGAGGGCGGCGCCGGTCAGGTCGACCGTGTTGCCCATCAGGTTGCCGGTGTTGAGCACCTGCCCGCCTGCCGTGACGGCCAGCGCGCGGCCTGCCTGGATGCCGGATTCAAGGCTGCCGAGGACGGAGCGGCCCCCGGTGTCATGCCAGCGGTCTCCGCCGCTGCGGTCTTCCTGCCAGCGCCCGATCCAGTCGGCGTTCAGCGCGATGCTGYTGTTGTCGACCGCTCCGCTCATCCGCACGGTCACGTCCTGCCCGCCGCTGATCAGGCCGCCGTGGTTGGCCAGCKTGCCGCCGCYGAGCCGGACGTCGCGCGCGGCGGTGATGACCGCCGCCGGCCCGGCCGCGCTGTCTTCGTCCGCCTCGCATTGGCTGTTGCCGTGGGTGCCGCCCGGGTTGCAGCCGCCGGCGTAGCTCGGATTGGTGCTGCCGTAGCTCTTGCGCAGCCTCACCGGGTCCATGGCCTTGTTGACCAGGGTGGGCGCGGTCACCGAGACGTCGCCGGACAGCGACTGGATGGCRCCGGCCTGGTTGRTGACGCTGYTGCCRGCCGTCAGCTTGACATCGCCCCGCGCGGCTAGCGTGCCGTGCAGATTCTGGATGTTGGCCGCAYTGATGGTGAGSGTGTTGCCGGCGGCCACCGTGCTGGGCGTCTGCTGCCACGCCAGCGTTTGATAGTGGGGGGCGCTGTCGCCCGGGCAACTTGCGGCCCCCGGAAGACAGCCGGGTGTGCTGGTGACCTTGCKKTCGTAAGTGCCCTGGTTGGTGAAGGTGCCASGCGTGGTGATCGCGACCTTGCCGGCGGCGGCGAGATCGCCGGCGTTGGTCAGGTCGCCGGTGCCATTCAGGCTCAGGTTGCCGCCGGCTGTGATCTGGCCGGCTTTGCCAAGCTGCTGGCTGACCGTGGATTGGCCCGGCGCGCCCGCTTGCGTGCCGGCGACCGTCTGCCCGAGCGCGATGGGCGACCACGGGGGCGGCGCTGTGCACGAGTCGCAGGCGGCCATGCTTGGCGGCGTGCCRTAGACCAGCGGCCCGGGGCCGTAGGCGTTGGTGCTGTCCTTCGTCAGTGCCGTGAGCTGCGCCATGAACGCCGACAGCTCGCCCTGGTTCACCGTGTCGGCCACGCTGTTGATCAGCGTCGCAGACCGGCTGTTGTCCAGGGCGCCGACATGCAGCGTCACATCCTTGACGGCGGAGATCACGCCGCCCTTGTTGGAAAGGGATGCGGCGGTAATGTCGAGGCTGCCGCCGCTGATGATCTGGCCGGCGGKGCCGTCGGATTGCCGTACCACCGTATGATCGACGGTAGGCACCCCGCCGATATGGCGCACGCTGCCCGAGTTCAGCAGCGATACCGGCACGCTGTCCCGGCCAGGGATGCCCGGAATCACGTGCCAGAGTGCCTGCCTGAGTTGCTGGTCGCCGTTCGAGGGAATGATCTCTTCGCCCAGGACCAGCAACACGGTGCCATCCGGATTGCGCGTGACGTCGGCCAGCGTGATGTCGATCGGTGCGCCTGATACATAGGCGGCGCAATTGTCACAGCTTCCCCCTTGCAGCCAGGGCGAATAACTGCCGATGATGGTGGATTTGAGCAGGCCGTCGTTGACAACCTTGGTGGTGAAACTGCCCGCATCCAGGGGCGCGGTGCGGTCGTTGATGACCGCGCCGGCGGCGATATGCAGGTTGCCGTTGGCCCCGAGCACGCTGCCGATGTTGTTGAGCGTGCCGCCAATATCGAACTTGAGGTCGCCATTGGCTTGCGTGGTGCCGCCGCGGTTGTCGTAGTCGCCGCCCGTGACGGCGATATTGCCCAGCGACTCGACCGTGCCGCCGTTGCTTACGTTGCCATGCAGCGCAAGATCGCCATTGGCATGTACCGTCCCTGTATTCGCGAGCGCCCCGGYGGACAGGGAAAGCCTGCTGCCGCCCACGATCTGGCCGCTATTGGTCAGCGTGCCGCCGGTAGCCAATGACAGTTCGCCGGCCTTCTGGATGGTCCCTGMGTTCGTGATGCCCTGGCTGGCGTTGAGTACGGCCTTGCCGCCCTGCACGTTCCAGGTGCCGGTGTTGTTGATCGCCAGCGCCGCCAGGGTCAGCGTGCCGTTGGCGTTCAGGGAACCGGTAGTGGCGGCGGACGGATCGAATACCTGGTTCGGCGCGTTGAGCGTCAGGTTGTTGCCCGCCAGTAGTTGGCCAGCGGCATTGTTGAARCTGCCGTTGCCACCCGTGACGGTGAAGGTCAGGTCGCCAACGATGGGATTTTTCCCGCTCAGGTCCCCGGCGAAGAGGGTGCCGCCCTGATTGCCCGTCAGCGCGCCAGCCGTGACGGCAAGGGTCCGGGTGCCGGCGACGAGGCCCTGCGCGTTGTCCAGGCCGCCAGTGGCGGTGACGTTGACGTTCGCGCCGCCAATGGTGCCGCGGTTGACCAGGCTGGCCGAACCCAGGCTAAGCTGATTGCCTGCCAGGGTCCCGGTATTGCTTACCGCGTTGCCGTTGACAACGAGTTGCTGCCTGGCAATCGTCGCGCCGCTGTTGGCAACCGACTGGCCCGCGAGCATGGCGCTGCCAGCGGTGGTGTCGCCAGTCAAGACCAGGCTCTGGCTGGCAGCCGCATCGAGCGTGCCGTCAACGCCATTGACCTGACCCGGCGCCGAGCCCACACGGACATTCTTGCCGCGCAAGGTGGCATTGCCGCCCACCCATGTCAGCTGGCCCGCGCTCAGGGTCTTGCCCGCGCTCGCCACCAGATTGCCGCCGGTCAGCACGCGGCCGGCGAGGCCGACATCCTGCCCGCCGCTCAGGCTGGCATGGCCCACGCTGCTCAGCGTGCCRCTCACCGTGGCCGAGCCCGCGGAGGCCGACAGGCTGGCCGTGCMGCCGCYGCTCAGGTTGCCAGCCACCGTTGCATCCCGCCCTGCCGCGATCACGGCATCCCCGTCGCTGGTGAGCGCGCCGTCGATGCTGGCGCTGCCAGCGGTCGCGGTGATCGTGGTCTTGCCAGCGCTCTGCGCCTGGCCGCCAACCGTGACGTTTTGCGCGGCGGTGAGGCTGAGGTCGGCATTGGTGCCAATCTGGCCGCTGGTGGTAATGCTGCCGCCCTGCGCGGTCACGGCGACGGCCTTGGACGCCAATACCTGGCCGCCGAGATTGGCATCCGTGCCCGCCGTGACCGCCAGCGTGCCGGGGGATACCACATTGCCCGTGGTGGTCACGCTGCCGGTGACGCCGGTCAACGCCACGTTGCCGCCAGTGCTGCCCGCCTCGCCGTTGATGGTCAGGTTGCGCCGGGTAGCCAGGTTCAGGTCGCCGGCCGATACCGCGTTGCCGTCGATGGTGGTATCCCGCGCGGCATCGAGCTGGATCTGGCCGGGCGAGGTAATGTCGCCCTTTAGCCGGATGTCGCCCTTGCCATCGTTGCCCGCCGCCTGGATCGCGATCCGGGCACCATTGACCGCGCCGCCGACATCCACGCTGCCGCCCGCAACCAGGGCTACGGATTCCTGCGCTGTCACGCCACCGGCGCCGCTGATCGAGCCGCCGGCGGTTACCGATACCGCCTTGCCCGATTCCAGCGTGCCGCCGAGCGTCACATCCTGGCCAGCCTTGACGCTGTATCCGGCCTCGCCGTGGCCATTGCCCGARGCGGTAACGGCTCCGGCAGCGGCAATGGCAACGCTTTCCTTGGCGTAGGTATTGCCGACCTTGAGGTTGCCCGCGGAATCAAGCGTCAGGTGACTGGCCGATGCGGCAAGATTGCCGTCCGCCCGCACGCCGACCCCTGCCGCGGTGCTGACGATCTGGATCTGGCCAGCCGTCATGGCGCCGAAGGCCGTCGCGTCGATTGCCAGGCCGTTGGCAGCCGTGGTGTTGGTGGCGGCGTTGTTCGGTCCGGCGGCGGCGGTGCTGAAGCTGCTTCCCGCAGGCGTCACCAGTTGGCGCCCCGCCACCAGGTTGATCTGGTTGCCGGCATGGAGCGCGCCGTCYACGCCGATCGATTCGGCGATCAGGTTGATATTGCCGACGGTGCCTTCGATGCCGACGCCATTGGCATTGCCCGGTGCGGGGTTGGCAATCTGCACGCGCCCGCCTTGCACCAGGAAGCCGGCCGCCGCCGCGGCATCGAAGCTGGTCGGGGTGCCGGCGGCGGACAGGAACTGTGGCGTGCCGGTGGTGAGTGTTACCTGGGTGGYGTTGGTAAAGCCCGCCCCGCTGGTGTAGACCCCGCCGGGGGCGGCGATGACCAGCCCCGCCGGCGCACCGAACACTTCCACCGTGCCGTTGATCTGCGCGGGCGTCTGGCTGGTCACCTGGTTGATGATCAGGCTGGCCGGCCCGGAYGCGGCGAGATTGCCGTTGGCGCCGACCTGGCCACCGAGGAAGGTGCCGCCGCCAACCGTGCTGTTGTTCAGGATGAGGCCGATCGGGTCCACCACGAAGGACCGGTACTGGTTCAGCGAAATGCCTTGCGCGTTGGGCGTCGTGATGCCCACGACGGGGACGCCGCCCTGAGGTGCGCCCGGCCCCGTGGTGGTGGTGATCGACGGTGTGAAGCGCAAGGGCGCGCTCGGGTCCGTGACCGGCGCCGCATAGGCTGCCGTCGGACCGAAGCTGGCCGTCACCGGCAGGTGTGCAACCGCCCAGCGCAACAGGCTTTGACGGACGGCGGCCGCGTGAATCGCCGGAGCCTCCAG
>NZ_JBFTNE010000197.1:0-5193 GCF_056397325.1 Cupriavidus sp. 05N39 | reverse complement strand
GCCCTAACCGACGATGACTTCGCATTCAGCCTAGCCAATAAGCTGATGGGGCAAGTCAATCTTGTCCGGTATGGGGTTCCATACATCTCCCAGGGCGGCTCGGTTACGCTCACCAGTGGCCTGCTCGCGCAGCATCCGATGCTCGGTGGCGCTGCAGTGAGCACCGTGAACGCCGGCATCGAGGCGTTCGGGCGGGCAGCAGCGCTCGAATTGCAAGGCAAGATTCGCGTGAATGTCGTCAGCCCGGGATGGGTGTCGGAGACGCTCGAAGCGATGGGACGCGACCCTGCAAAGGGTGTTCAGGCGGCGGTGGTCGCACAGGTTTACCAGAAATGTATTCTGGAAGACATTTCCGGGCAGGTGGTCTCGGTCACCCACTGAATCGCATCGTCGACGCGCCGCTCCAAGTTCCATGGCAAAGTGTGGTTGGTACGAAGTTGGCGGTAAGCCATCCAGCAACATTCGTCATCGTGTCCGTTCTCGCCGACCACGTTCCCTTCATTCGCGCGTTGGCCTTGAAACGAAGCCGCGGTACGGGCCCAGTGTATAGGTCCGCAGTACGCTTGTCGGGCGAGAGGGAGGAGGGCCATGACCATGCCAAATTTCTCGATAGCGCCGCTGGAGCAACGACTCGCCGCTGGCCAGGACTCCGTTCTGCTCAGAGTCACGCTTGCACTGGCGTACCAGCAACAAGGAGAGTTGGCCACTGCCGTTCCTCATCTTGTCAAAGCTACCGAGTTAGACCCGCACTATTCTGGCGCTTGGCGGGCCCTCGGGGTTCTCTACGTGGACCTCGGCCAAGATGCGAATGCGCGTGTAGCATTTCGGAAGGGAATCGAAGCCGCGAGAGACCATGGCGACAAACAAGCTGAAAAAGAAATGATTGTGCGTCTTCGACGTTTGGACCGGCAATCAAGCGCTGCTGGCGGTCAGTCAGGGGAGGCCAAGACGTAGTCGTGCACGAGAGAAGTATCGCCCGAGCAACACCTGCCCAATCTRCCGCCCGAGCTCGAGAGTCAACCTCACTTTGACTTCGGCTGCGCGAGAGCCCGATGGAATGCGGCCACCTCAGTTCAGGGCTGGGGCGTGCTTCCGAAAAAAATCTCCGAAAATAAAAATTCCTGCAAACCGTTTGCAAGGATTCTGGGCAATCACCCCGGTTACAACACCTATGTGAAATGGGTGGCGCTATTAGAAAGGCTCTCATTTTGTACTGCTGGACACGAGCGCCTATAGCTTACGAATCTTTGATGCTTGTGGGCCTTTTTGGCCTTGCGTGACTTCGAACTCTACTTTCGCGCCTTCCTCGAGCGTCTTGAACCCGGCACCTTGGATTTCCGAGTGATGCGCGAACAGGTCTTTGCCGGCATTGTCCGGCGTGATAATGCCGTAGCCCTTCTCGTTGTTAAACCACTTCACGATACCAGTTGCCCTCTCATCCTCGAAGCCAAAAGCATGCAAACTTGCATGCAAGGAAAGTTGTCAAAACGCTGAGCTCCGGCGCGGGATTCGCTGCCAGCAGCTTTTGTGTCCTTAGCATATCGTGTCGCCTCCCTAGCACCAAGCGGTCCGTCGCTCGGGTTTACCTTCGGCGATGGACAACCGGGCGAGGGTGGGATGCTGGTGGGAGTGATGTCCTTTGGGATAAGACTTGAGCATAGGAGGCTCGGGTCTGATGGAACCAATCGCGACGTGTGAGCGGAACCTCGCCTCATTTGTCGTGGACTCAGGACTTCACTTGGCCGTCGCATGCGGAATTAAAAATCGTTCATATCAGAATTAATTAATTCGACGTTGGCTGGCGCTCGGCGAAAGCCGAAGAATAGCGCAGGCGGAGATTATGGTTGAAGCAGTGCTACCCATACATTTGGCCGATGGCATGCCTCTAATTCTTGCGACATACTGCCTCAAGGTTTGCACGTGTGTCGGAAGGCAGGATAAAAAGAATGATAAAAGATATGCGGATTCGTGCGGCCAGGTCGGCAGATATGCAAGCCATCTCGCAGGTGTTCCATTCCTGCGGTTTGCCGAGCGGCGATATAGACACCACGGGGCGCTTTTGCAGTCTGGCCGTCCTAGGTGAGAACGTAATCGGCTGCGCCTGCGGCGAAATGTATGGCGAGACGGCCATCATCCAAGCCGTCGCGGTTTTAGGTGAGTACCGGGGTCACCGCGTTGCCACCCACCTTGTAAGGGCCATCTTGATGCGCGCCCGTGCCAATGGCTGCACCAAGGCTACAGTGCTCACGCCTGAGCATCCCACATTCTTTGCCCGTTTCGGGTTTACGCTTACCGCCTTGGACGACATGCCGCAGGAAATGCAGCTATCGAAGGAATTCCTTCGACGCTTTGGCGCGAGGACGCATTACATGTGCCGTCGACTCGATTGAAGCCCCATGGCGACTAACGAGCATCGTGATGCTGATAGCAGCGGCGCTGGTTCTTGCCTTGGTCTTCCGTGCGCTATATCTGCATATACAGGTGGCGCACGCAGAGTTGATTCGCCGTGACACGAAAGGTGTGCTCAGCTATGAGGTGCGGCGGCGCGTTTATATGGAGATACTTCCCTTGCATGTTTCGCGATACCCCGAGCCCAGGGAGGTGCGCACCCGTGTACTTCGGCTTACTGGTGTGGTGCTGTGGCGCAAAGCATTAAGCATCGCACTGCCCACCGAATCTTGCGCGCGCCTTGGGGATGTCTCTGCTAGGGAATTTGATGGCCGCTTCCCCCCGTGCTTGCAGCTGGGCCCATCTCGGGGATGGTAGCAGGGTATGAACGCACCCCCCCCCAGTTTCGTGGTCGCAACCTCGGTCATTCGGACTACCTCAATTGGGGTACGGCGCAATTGGGAGAGCCTACCCAGAGCGGTCACATCGGCGCCGCTCGCGCCTAAGCGCGCCCACAGGTACCTGGTTCCGCTCGCTGCGGGGATATGGCTAACGTGACACAAGTTTGGGAATCGTCCCACCAGGTGGCCGTTGAGTCAGGCTAAGGCCTGGGTCCGTCAATGCGAGGGGGTCACGGTGCCCGTGCCATTGGCCGACTTGCTGCACGCGCGGCTGCTCACCAGCTTGGCGAAAGGCCGTGAAAGTTTGGACGGGACCGCGATTGAACTTGCCACAGCGGTGGACGCAGCACTGGGCTGAAGCAGCTTCGATTAGGTGGCGCGAGACCCCGTTGGAATGTGGTCGTGCGGCAGCGGGGCTCGGCACTGGCAGGCCGGAAAGCGCTAACTCGGGCGGGAAATGGCTAAACTCGATACCTACGTTTGCTAAAAACTTCTTCCTCAGCAAGAGTCCTATAAAAATCAATATTTAGAACTCGTAAAGTGCTTAGGTAGGCTAGCGCCTTGCGCCAGAGTGTCGTTTAAGGAGGGAGCTGGCGCGCGGCGCACGCCGGTTGATGGGCCTTGCGATTTAGCCGTGGGCGCGGCATTGATATCTGGCGTCTCGCGCTCCCTGGTCTTACCTTGGTTCAATGCGGATAACTGTAGCGCCACTGTTGACCTTATCGAAGGTCGCATTGACCTTATCGCCTTCCTTCGGCTTGGAGAGGCTCGCTTTATCCTTCACCGGGAATGACATCGTCATGGCCGACATRCCAAGGTTCTCAATGGGGCCGTGTTTGAGGGTACCTTGCCATTTGCTGCGTCAACCTAGAGGCTCAGCAAGGGCCGTGCCTCCGAAGCCGTCAAGGGTCAACGGTCGGCCACTGTCTTGCGTCAGAACCTCTTTCAGAGTGGGACAAGCAGCGCAACTGTCGTTGCGGATTGTGCGCCGAGCCTATCCGCATTCGCGCGAGGCGGTGCCTCACGCGGAATCCCTGGGTAGAAAGCGGCATCCTGATGCCCTTGTATTTGCAGCGCGGTCTCTCTCTTTGCCCTGCCGTTTCGCCCATAGGCGCGAGTCTGTCCCTGTCTTGCGGGGCGGTTTCTTCTGTTAGTCGTCGTGCCCGTGCCGGCGGTGTTCACCGTGCTCACGGCGGCCCCGCCCGTGCCAGTGCCGCTCGCCTTGGTGGTCGTCATTATCGCGTTTCCGCCAGTAGGGGGCGGTGTAGACGGGCGCAGGAATCACGACCACAGGGCGAGAAACGTAGACTGGCCGCGGTGCTGCGTACACCGGCGGGGGCGCATAGACTGGCGCTGGTTCTGCGTAGACGACGCCAGGAACGCCGATTCCAATATCCACGTTTACATGCGCTTGCGCAATGGAACCGATTACGAGTAGTGCACCGCCAAGTGCTCCAATGATTGCGATTCGTTTCATTCTTTTCTCTGGATTAGATTAGGCGGGTGTAACTTTACTTGTCCCGGCCATCGGCGATGGTTGCCGACAAAATGCTATCAGGCGCCCGCTTCAAACGCAAAACAGGTTGTTTGGCATTTATACGACACAGCCGCTCCCAAACTCCGGGGCGGTGTAATCATGCGAAGCTGTTTCCAGGGCCGTGATTGAGGCTACAACTTGCTGTACATGCCTTCGGCCCTGCCAGGAAATTTTGACGATACTGTAGCGACCCTGCTAGCCGACCGACAACGCGGGTCCGCTGGCTTTCGAATGGAATACGTGGCTGGTATAGCTGTCTAGCGTATTCGCCGCGATTGCCAGAATGATGTCCAGAATATTTTTTTCACAGTAGCCAGCATGAAAAAATGTCTTGACCTCATGCTCGCTAGGGCGACCGCGATGGATGAACATGGCCCGTGTAAAGCTGACGAGGGCGCGAAGCCGGGCATCGGCCAGAGGCTTGCCGGCACGGATTGCCGCCACTATCTTTCCAAATGTCTCACTGGCGATGCAGGCGGCCTCGCCAGATGCCGCCCTATCGTAGTTGCGGCCACTAGCAACCGCGAGTACGAGAAAGACAACACGCTGTTCGAGCGGGCTCAGGGTTGAGTCCTGACTCAACGCCCGGCAGCAAATCTGGTACGTGGCAAACAATGCTGGCGCAGCGGCCATGGGGGCGTTCGTGGTCGGGATGGCGTCCGTCTCATCGATTGCCTCGCAACGGGTGTCACTATCATTGGCAGGCACGATTTCATGTTCGGCAACGCACAGCGAAAGGCCAGTACCATCAAGCATGTTCTTCATCGCTCAAGTTTAAGTTGGGTGATTGCTGTTTGGTCTGCTTGCGACGAGTCGGCAATGAACGCTCACACCGCAGACGCTCGGCACTCATCCTCGACCTATCGC
>NZ_JBFTNE010000196.1:0-5273 GCF_056397325.1 Cupriavidus sp. 05N39 | reverse complement strand
TCAACCTGCTCAAGATCACGGGCGGACAGGGTGTCACCATTGGTCCGATCCTGCTGGGCGCGGCCAAGCCGGTGCACATCCTCAACCCGCAAGCCACCACGCGCCGCATCGTCAATATGACGGCGGTAGCGGTGGCGGAAGCCAACGCGGCGCGTTGATCCGCGGTGCGGCGGCGCAGCAATGCCGCCGCTGGGAGCGCACATGCCGCCAGGCATCGCGCAATGAAAACGGGGCTCCTTGGGAGCCCCGTTTTTTGTGACCGGCTTGTCCTGCAGTTCCGCCGGCCCGGAAAAGCTGTGCTTTCTTAGCTACTGCAGCAGGTTGTACTGCTCCCGCATCACGACGATGATGGACTTCGCCGCTGCCAGCCGGGTGGGCAGGTGATCATCGGGCTCGCGCGGAAAATCGACTTCCGCGCTCCAGTTGCAACCGGTGTGGTCGGGTTGGTGCCCACGCATGGCGTGGAGCTCGCATTCGCCGCACTCCGGATTGTTGTTCAGGAACTGGTTCAGGATGGCCATCAACTCCGACCGGGTCTTTGCATCACGACGCATGTGTCACCTCGTCCGTTGCCGTCTTGTTGCCTGGAACCTAAATCTAGGCAGGCATCGGCAGCCCCGCCAATTGAATCGGACTATTAAGCAGCGACTTTCGATCCTCAATCGCCGGTAGCCTGTCCCTATCGCGCTGCAGCATATCCATGCTGCAGCGCGAAATATCGATGACCTTTACTGGCCTGGGCGGTCTGCGGCAAAGAGGCGGAGCCGCCAGGTGCTTTCGGGGCTGGGGGATTGATATCCCTTGGGGTGACTCATGAACTTCACGGGCCCTGGACCAGGGGCAAGGCGCTCGCAGGCCGGATCGGGGGAGTCCGGCACCATAGCCGGCAGGCAATAAAAAACCCGCCACCAGGGCGGGTCTTCAATTCCCGTTGACAAGTCAAGGCAAGCGTCAGAACTTGTGACGCACGCCTACACCGAAGGTGTCGCCGTGCGACAGGCTGGTGATCTTGTCGTAGAAGTAGGCGGCGTAGACGTCGGTGCGCTTGGACAGGTTGTAGTCGTAAGCGACCGCCACCGTGTTGCGCTTGAAGTTCGCGACCGAGTTCTCGGTCTTGTCATAGGCGTAAGACGCCAGGACGTTGCCGGCGCCGATGGGCACCGAAAGGCCGACCTGGCCGTTGGCGTGCTTGATGTCGCCGTTGGGGTTGTTGTTGAGCTCGGTCTTGATGTACTGGCCTTGCGCGAACAGCTTGACGACCWTGAAGTCGTAGCTCAAGCCGCCCTGCACCGCGTTCTGCTTGCTGAAGCCAACCAGCATCGGATTGGCCGAAGCGGTGACGTCACCCGGCGTGCTGYCGAACTTGACTTGCTGGAAGGCCAGCGTGGCAGCGAACGGGCCGTTGAAGTACATCAGGTTGCCGCCCCACTTGTTCTGGCCGGTCGAACCTGCTTTCTCGCCGAAGGAGTAGATCACGTTGGCGGTCAGGCCGCCGAAGTTCGGCGTGCTGTACAGCAGCGAGTTGTTCCAGCCCGAATCGCCGATGATGCCCGGGTCGGCCACGTTGGCGGTGGCGGCGCCGAAGTAGGTGTGGAACACCATCGGCGAGAACACGTAGGAGTCGATCAGCGGGTTGAACAGGATGGTCGACACGAAGTAGGGCGTGGTGTTGCGGCCCAGCTTGAGCGCGCCCAGCTTGTCGTTTTGCAGGCCCACGAAGGCATTGCGGCTGAACATCGAGTCGCCGTCGAAGCGGCCCTGCCTGCCGGTGTCGGTGCGGAAGAAACCGTTCAGGTCGAAGATGGCCTTGGTGCCGCTACCGAGGTCTTCGGTGCCCTTGATACCCCAGTACGAGGTTTGCATGCCGCCCGAATTGGCGACATAGGCGCGGTCGGCCGCGCCGACGTTCTTGACGCCGCCAACGAACATGTCGGCCTGGCCGTACAGCGTGACACTGGATTGCGCCATGGCCGCGCCGCTGAAAAGGGCGGCGGCCGTCGCTGCCAGCTTGAGGGCCGGCGTGATCTGCTTCTGCATTGGTGAGTTCTCCGTGGTTGATCCGTTGCGTTCTTTGTGTACTGGGTCCCTGACGGGTTCTATTCGTTTTGTTTGCTACTGGCATGCCCTGGGCTAGGGTGTTGCCGGCTCGGCCCGGGCACTGCCTGCTACATCGGTAAGGGGTAACGCAAACTGCCTTTTTTTGGCTCAGCCGGATACTAAGTCGTTCAGGCGGAACTGTGCAATCCGATGGATCTGGTTGATGCAAGTTTGCAACTCCGCGGCCGGATCGTTTTCCACGCGCCTTGCGAACTCGCCGATGATGCCGGCGCGGTTATAGCCGCGTACGGCCAGGATGAAAGGAAAACCGAATTTCTCGTTATAGCGGCGGTTGAACGCTTGCAGCTGCTCGAATTCCTCGGCGGAGCATTGATCGAGGCCGGCACCGCTTTGCTCGCGGGTCGATTCGGCGGTCAGCTCGCCGCGCACGGCGGCCTTGCCGGCGAGCTCCGGGTGGGCGCGCACCAGCCTGATCTGGGCGGCGTCGCCGGCGCCGTCCACGATGGCGCGCATGGCATCGGCCAGGGTGGCGGCGTTGGTGAAGGGGCGCTGCGTGGCGGCGGCTTCGGCCACCCACGGAGAGTGTTCATAGATGCCGCCGAGCACCTGGACAAAGTCGGCGGCCGGCAGGGCATTGAGTTGATCTAGGGAGTAGGTATTGCTCATGGATTGGCTTGTCGCTTGGTCGCCTGGTCGATTGGCTCAGGCGCGGTTCTTTGCGGAGTAGGGATGGGTCTCGGCCCAGTGGCGCGCGATGTCCACGCGCCGGCAGATCCAGACCTTGTCGTGGCCCTGCACGTAGTCGAGGAAGCGCTGCAGCCCGCGCATGCGCCCCGGCCGGCCCAGCAGGCGGCAGTGCATGCCGACCGAAAGCATCTTGGGCCGGTCCAGCCCCTGCGGGTCGCCTTCGGCGTAGAGCACGTCGAAGGCGTCCTTCAGGTACTGGTAGAACTGCTCGCCGGTGTTGAAGCCTTGCGGCGTGGCGAAGCGCATGTCGTTGGAGTCGAGCGTATAGGGCACCACCAGGTGGGGCTTCTTCTCGCCGCCGGTGACTTCCACCTCGGTCCAGAAGGGCAGGTCGTCCCCGTAGTAGTCCGAGTCGTACAGCAGGCCGCCGTGTTCCACCACCAGGCGGCGCGTGTTGGGGCTGTCGCGGCCGGTGTACCAGCCCAGCGGCAGCGAGCCGGTCAGTTCCTCGATGATCTGCATGCCGATGCGCATGTGCTCGCGCTCGGTGGCTTCGTCCATGCCCTGGTAATGGATCCAGCGCCAGCCGTGGCAGGCGATCTCATGGCCGAGTTCGACGAACGCCCGGGTCAGTTCGGGATGGCGCTGCAGCGCCATCGACACGCCGAAGATGGTCAGCGGCAGCCCGCGCTGCTCGAACTCGCGCAGGATGCGCCAGACCCCGGCGCGCGACCCGTACTCGTACACGCCCTCCATGCTCATGTGGCGGTCGGGGTAGGCCGCCGCGCCGATGATCTCCGACAGGAACTGCTCGGAGCCGGCATCGCCGTGCAGCACGTTGTTCTCGCCGCCCTCTTCGTAGTTCAGGACGAACTGCAGCGCAAGGCGTGCGCCGCCCGGCCAGCGGGCGTGCGGCGGCTGGCTGCCGTAACCGATCAGATCGCGTGGATAGTTGTTGCTTGTCATCAGGGTCATGATTCTTCAGGAAGACTGTGCCGGCCGCCGCCGGCAGGACTTATTCCGTGCCGTGCGTATTGGCAGCGGCGTTGCGCATCGCCTCTTCGCGCGACTGGATGCCGTTGAAGAAGACGTTGAGCACCACCGCCACGATGGTCCCCAGCACGATGCCGCTATGGGTGAACGGGTCGGTCCACTTGGGCAGGTACTGGAAGAAGGTCGGCGCCAGTGTCGGGATCATGCCGAAGCCGATCGAGATGGCGACGATGAACAGGTTGAAGCGGTTGCGGTTGAAATCGCAGGAGCCAAGGATGCGGATGCCGGTCGCGGCCACCATGCCGAACATCACGATGCCGGCGCCGCCGAGCACGAACTGCGGTACCGAGGCCACGATGTGCGCCATCTTCGGGAACAGGCCCAGCGCGATCAGGATGACGCCGCCGGCCGCCGCCACATAGCGCGAGCGCACGCCGGTCACGGTCACCAGGCCCACGTTCTGCGAGAACGAAGTGTAGGGGAAGGTGTTGAACACGCCGCCGATCACGGTGCCCAGGCCGTCGGCGCGCAGGCCGCGGGTCAGGTCTTCATTGGACAGGCGCTTGCCGGTGATATCGGCCAGCGCGAGGAACATGCCGGTGGATTCCACCAGGGTGATCAGCATCACCACGCACATCGACAGGGTGGCGGCAACGTCGAACTTGGGAATGCCGAAGTGCAGCGGGGTGATGACCGCGATCAGGCTGGCTTCGTCGAGGCCTTCGAAGGAGACCTTGCCCAGCGCCATGGCCACCAGCGTGCCGATCACGATGCCGAGCAGCACCGCGCAGTTGGAGATCAGGCCGCGCCCGTACTTGCTCAGCAGCAGGATCGCCACCAGCACCAGCGCCGCGATGCCGAGGTTGCCCAGGTCGCCGTACGCCAGGTTCGGCACGTCCTTGACCACGCCGTCGATCACGGCACGCGTGGTGGGCTGGCCGCCGGCCGCCCAGTTGATGCCCACCCGCATGAGCGATACGCCGATCAGCGTGATCACCGTGCCGGTCACCACCGGCGGGAACAGGCCGAGCATCCGCCCCATCAGCGGCGCCACCAGGATACCGAACACCCCCGCGGCGATCACCGCGCCGTAGATGCCGAGCAGGCCGACATTGGGATCGGAACCGATGGCGATCATCGGCGCCACCGAAGCGAAGGTCACGCCCATCATCACCGGCATGCGGATGCCGAACTTCCAGAAGCCGAAGGCCTGGATCAGCGTGGCCAGGCCCGCCGCGAACAGGTCGGCGTTGATCAGGAAGGCGAGCTGGTCCTTGGGCAGCTTGAGCGCGCCGCCAATGATCAGCGGCACCGCCACGGTACCGGCGTACATCACCAGCACGTGCTGCAGGCCGAGCGCGAGCAGCCGGCCCGAAGGCAGCCGCTCGTTGGTTAGATCCGTGGGCACCGTGGTGCTAGCGCTAGTCATGGGTGTGTCTCCTCTCCTTTGGATTTGATGGGAACGCTGCCGGGCGGGGGGGCTCTCGGTATGTGATTCCGGCAGCGCGCCTCATCGGGGACGCGTTGTCATGAGC
>NZ_JBFTNE010000195.1:0-5296 GCF_056397325.1 Cupriavidus sp. 05N39 | reverse complement strand
CCGTATATACAGTGTGATGGACAGTATTGGCGCGCCGATGACCAGGTACCAGTTGTCGACGAAGAAATCCGACATCGCGATCACGGCGAGCGTGGGCGCCGGCAGGTTGGCGCCAAAGCTGGAGAACACGCCCTTGAAGGCCGGGATCACGAAAATCATCAGGATCACCGTCACGGCAAAGGCCACCGACAGCACGGCGATCGGGTAGATCATGGCCGACTTGATCTGGCTTTTCAGCGCGATGGTCTTTTCCATGTAGAGCGACAAGCGCTCCAGCAGGGCATCCAGGATACCGCCTTGCTCGCCGGCATCGATCAGGTTGCAGTAGAGCGTGTCGAAGTAACGCGGATGGCGGCGGAAGGCTTGCGCCATGCTGCTGCCCGATTCGATATCGAAGCGGATCTCGGCCAGCAGTTGCGTGAAGTTGGGGTTGGAGTGCCCGCGCGCGATGATGTCGATCGACTGCAGCAGCGGGATGCCGGCCTTGAGCATGGTGGAGAGTTGGCGCGTGAAATACGCGATGTCCTTCTCTGTGATCCTGCGCCCGCGCGCCGCCCGGCGCTTCTTCAGCTTGACGACGGTCAGCCCCTGCTTGCGCAGGGTGGCATTGACCTCGGCCTGGCTTTCGGCGCGCAGTTCGCCCGAAAAGGTCTTGCCTTTGCGGTCCTTGCCCTCCCACTCGAAGATGTACTGCGTGGGCGCCTTACGCCCGGATTTCCCCTTGGGCGCAGCCGCCTTGCGCGCGGCGGCGGCTGGTGCGCGTGTAGCCATGATTGACCCCCAATGACATCTTGTTGTTTTGCGTTTCTTACGCTTTTACGCTTCTACGTATTTGTTGTTGCCAGCACTTCCTCGAGCGAGGTGACGCCCTGTTTCACCTTGGCCAGCCCGGCTTCGCGCAACGATAGCACGCCGTCTTTGCGCGCCTGCTCGGCAATCTGCAAGGCCGTGCCGTGCGTCAGGATGATCTGTTGCATGGCCTCGTTGATCGGCATCACCTGATAGATGCCGCAGCGGCCCTTGTAGCCGCTGCCGTTGCAGCGTTCGCAGCCGACCGGGTGATACGGCTGCCAGCTGCCGTCCAGATCCGCCTCCTGGAAACCGGCGTCGACCAGCACCTCGCGCGCCAGTTCGCCGGGCCGCTTGCAGGAGCACAGCCGGCGCGCCAGGCGCTGCGCGGTGATCATCAGCACGCTCGATGCGATATTGAAGGGCGCCACGCCCATGTTCATCAGGCGCGTGAGCGTGGTCGGCGCATCGTTGGTGTGCAGCGTGGAGAACACCAGGTGGCCGGTCTGCGCGGCCTTGATCGAGATGTCGGCGGTTTCCAGGTCGCGGATTTCGCCGACCATGATGATGTCCGGRTCCTGCCGCAGGAAGGAGCGCAGCGCCGCGGCGAAGGTCAGGCCCGCCTTCTCGTTGACGTTGACCTGGTTGATGCCGGGCAACTGGATTTCGGCCGGGTCCTCGGCCGTTGAGATATTGATGTCGCCCTGGTTCAGCCGGTTCAGGAAGGTGTACAGCGAGACCGTCTTGCCACTGCCGGTGGGGCCGGTCACCAGCACCATGCCGTAGGGGCGCTTGATGACGTCCAGCAGCATGGCCTTCTGCGCCGGCTCGTAGCCGAGCTGGTCGATGTCCAGCTTGTCGGAGGACGACTCCAGGATCCGGATCACGATCTTCTCGCCGAACAAGGTCGGCAGCGTAGAGACGCGGAAGTCGATCGCCTTCTCAATGGTTTCCTTGGGCTCCTTGCTGTCCTTGGCGTCCTTCTCGCCGCCTTTCTCCTTGGGCAGCGCGATCAGCAGTTTCATGCGGCCGTCCTGCGGCACGCGCTTCTCGGAGATGTCCAGGCGCGACAGCACCTTGATGCGGGTGGATATCTTGTCGCGGATATCCACCGGCGGACGCGCGACCTCCTGCAGCACGCCGTCCACGCGGAAGCGGATGCGGTAGAAGGTTTCGAAAGGCTCGAAATGCAGGTCGGAGGCGCCGCGGTGGAAGGCTTCGGTCAGCAGCTTGTGCAGGAAACGCACCACCGGCGCATCGTCGATATCGGCCGCGGTCTTGTTGCGCAGCGCGCTGGCGGAGGCGACCGGGTCGTACTCGATCATCTTGCGCTCGGCCTGCGCCGGGGCGATCGACTTGAGCGTGCCGCCGCTGTCGTCAGTGGCGGAGCGCACGTAGGTCATCAGCTTGTCGTGCTCGACCACGACGGCGTCCACCGGCAGGTTGTATTTCTGCTTGATGGCGTCCAGCCCGGCCTGGTTGCCGGGGTCCGACAGCGCCAGCACCAGCCGGTTTTCGCGCCGGCCCAGCGGCAGCAGCCGGTGTGCGTGGAATTCACGGTTGCCCGCCAATGCCGGCGGCACCTTGTTCAGGTTGTACTGACTCAAATCGACCAGGGGCAGCTGATATTTATCAGCCGCGAAGATCGCCACATCATGCGCAGTCATGGTGCCGCTGGCGATGATCTCGTCGATCAGCTGCGACTTTTTTTCTCGTGCCGACTGTTCAAGCTGGGCGAGCAGGGCCGGCGCGATACGCCGGCTCTGTGCAAGAGCTAGACCAAGTGTCATGGCAAAACGCTAGTTGGCCGGCAAGCGGCCGAAAGACCCCGAATCGGGGCAGTTTGCCGCCGGGGTCACTTTTTGTAAAGGCGAGCCGGGAGGGGTATTGGCGTTTGCGCGACACGGGCGCAACCCTACTTGCGCGGGGGGACGAGCAAGAGGTGGGATTCGGCCGGAGCGGTGGCGCGCGCGCAAATGAAAAAAGGCCGCACATTGCTGTGCGGCCTTTTTTGTACGGTCTCGGGGACCGTGAAACTGGTCGGGGTGAGAGGATTCGAACCTCCGGCCTCTACGTCCCGAACGTAGCGCTCTACCAGGCTAAGCTACACCCCGTTTGTTATTTTCAGCGCCAGAAAGTTGCTGCAGCGCGAAAGCACACAAGTGTAGCAGCCTTTTTTTCAGAATGGAAGAGGGCGAGCGCTTGTACGTGCCGACTCTCGCAGTTGGGCAGTATGGCATCGGGATAGACGCTGAAAAAGCGCGCCTATTTGCCAGACGTTGCCTTTACCAGGCACTCGGAAAGCTTGTCGAAATGGCGAAGTGCGGCCTGCGTCAGTTCCACCTGCTTGCGCCGCGCATCTTCCGTATCCGACAGCGTGATCCAGCCCTTCTTGCGCATGGACTTCAGGCGGGCGTGCAGGGTCGCGGGCGACCCCAGATCGCTATTGGCCATCATGTCCCTGACGGATAAGCGTTCTTGCGTCTGGCTTGCCCGCGCTACCAGTTCGAGAATGCGTTCCTCGAGCGGGTCCAGGGCCGGTAACGCAGGCAGGCCTCGCAACGCTTCGGCAAGCTGCAAGAATCGCAGGTAGATATCAGCGGGTCGGGTCATGAATTCGTCCCCAGAAGCGAGGGGCTGCACTTGTGCTGTTCGCGGATCAGCTATCATCCACTCACCACCGCGGAATTCTACGCCAATGTCAAACCTACGCCTGCAACTCGGCATGGTCATCACGACAATCGTGATGTTCATCCTGATGTTGGTGCTCAACGAATGGTTGTTCCGCAACCTGGAATTCGTGCCCGGCATCAACTGGGTTTATCTGCCCGCTGGCATGCGGCTCTTGTGCACGCTGCTGTTCGGAGAAGCTGGTGCGATCGGGTTGCTGCTCGTATCGTGGCTGGTTAGCTTCTTCTACTTTTTCCCGAACGACTTCAGCAGGGCATTCATGGGCGGCATCGTGGCAACAGTCGCCCCCTACCTGGTCTATCGGCTTGCGCAGCAAATTTTCGGCCTGCGCGCGTCGCTTACCAATCTGACGCCGAAGCGGCTATTGCTCTGCGTTGTTGCGTATGCCGTCGCTAGCCCGCTGTTGCACCATATCTGGTTCGCCCTGCATGGCGATAGCAGCAATCTTGTGCAAGGCTTTCTGGTCATGTTCGCAGGGGATCTGAGTGGAACTTTGATCGTGATCTACGCGATCAAGGGGCTCCTGTTGTTGATGCCTACGCGCAAGACTCTGATGCAGATGGCGGGCAAATAGGGGCAAACAGGGCCAGATGTTAGGCGACGCGAAAGCAATATCCCTGATTCCGCTTTCGCACCTCCCCTGCCGGATTCTTTTCCGGCGCTAGCTACGCTGCGGGGCAGTGCGAGAATCAGGTGCAAGTGCCAGATGTTGGGTTTGCTTGATTTGTTAACGGCGCACAACGGTGGGCCATCAGCATCTAGGGCAGGAGAGTACTGTCGTCAGGTGCATCCTCAGCGCGGCGGCCTTTCTTGCCGAACGGAGCGAGCGGCCGGGCCGCCGCTCCCTTGCGGGCCGCCGCGCGCTGTTCGCGCTACGGTATCAGGACAGCCGTTGCAGCGAAAACGCGCACAGCTCGATCAGCGTTTGCTTCAAGGGGGAGTCGGGGAACTGCCGGGCCGCTTTTTCCGCCGCATCGGCTTCGCGCTGCGCTGCCTGGAAGGTGACCTCCAGTGCGCCGCAGGCGTGGATTGCCGCGAACACGGCATCGAAATGCTCGGTGCCGCCTTGCACGATGGCCTCGCGGGCCAGCGCACGCTGTTCGGCGGTACCGTGCTCGAGCAGATGCAGCAACGGCAGGGTCGGCTTGCCTTCGCGCAGGTCGTCGCCGGCGTTCTTGCCCATCTGCTCGGCGCTGGCGGTGTAATCCAGCATGTCGTCGATCAGTTGGAAGGCGGTACCGATGCGCCGGCCATACTCCGCGGCGGCTTCCTCGGTGGCGGCGTCGACGCCGGCCAGCACGGCGCCCAACTGGGCAGACGCCTCGAACAGCTTGGCGGTCTTGTAGCGGATCACCTGCAGGTAGCGCTCCACCGTGACGTCGGGGTCGTGCATGTTCAGCAGTTGCAGGACCTCGCCTTCGGCGATCACATTGGTGGCATTGGAGAGGATCTCCATGATGCGCATGCTGCCGGCGTCGACCATCATCTGGAAGGCGCGCGAGTAGAGGAAGTCGCCTACCAGCACGCTGGCGGCGTTGCCGAATACCGCGTTGGCGGTCTGACGGCCGCGCCGCAGCTCCGATTCGTCGACCACGTCGTCGTGCAGCAGGGTGGCGGTGTGGATGAACTCGACCACCGCGGCCAGGTCGTGGTGCCGGTTGCCGTCGTAGCCGAAGGCCCGCGCGGACAGTAGCAGGATCACCGGGCGCAGGCGCTTGCCGCCCGCGCTGATGATGTACTCGCCGATCTGCTCGATCAGTGGCACCTCCGATGCGAGGCGCTGGCGGATAACCGAATCAACGGCGCGCATGTCGGC
>NZ_JBFTNE010000194.1:0-5455 GCF_056397325.1 Cupriavidus sp. 05N39 | reverse complement strand
CGGATGTAGCCAGTCAGTTTTCTGAGAGTGAGCGACCGCTCGAAAGAGCGAGRTYCKYMRGRAYCACACAGGTATTAAACTGAAGAGTTTGATCCTGGCTCAGATTGAACGCTGGCGGCATGCCTTACACATGCAAGTCGAACGGCAGCACGGGAGCAATCCTGGTGGCGAGTGGCGAACGGGTGAGTAATACATCGGAACGTGCCCTGTCGTGGGGGATAACTAGTCGAAAGATTAGCTAATACCGCATACGACCTGAGGGTGAAAGCGGGGGACCGYAAGGCCTCGCGCGATAGGAGCGGCCGATGTCTGATTAGCTAGTTGGTGGGGTAAAGGCCCACCAAGGCGACGATCAGTAGCTGGTCTGAGAGGACGATCAGCCACACTGGGACTGAGACACGGCCCAGACTCCTACGGGAGGCAGCAGTGGGGAATTTTGGACAATGGGGGCAACCCTGATCCAGCAATGCCGCGTGTGTGAAGAAGGCCTTCGGGTTGTAAAGCACTTTTGTCCGGAAAGAAATCCYYTGCTCTAATACAGCGGGGGGATGACGGTACCGGAAGAATAAGCACCGGCTAACTACGTGCCAGCAGCCGCGGTAATACGTAGGGTGCGAGCGTTAATCGGAATTACTGGGCGTAAAGCGTGCGCAGGCGGTTTTGTAAGACAGGCGTGAAATCCCCGAGCTCAACTTGGGAATGGCGCTTGTGACTGCAAGGCTAGAGTATGTCAGAGGGGGGTAGAATTCCACGTGTAGCAGTGAAATGCGTAGAGATGTGGAGGAATACCGATGGCGAAGGCAGCCCCCTGGGACGTCACTGACGCTCATGCACGAAAGCGTGGGGAGCAAACAGGATTAGATACCCTGGTAGTCCACGCCCTAAACGATGTCAACTAGTTGTTGGGGATTCATTTCTTCAGTAACGTAGCTAACGCGTGAAGTTGACCGCCTGGGGAGTACGGTCGCAAGATTAAAACTCAAAGGAATTGACGGGGACCCGCACAAGCGGTGGATGATGTGGATTAATTCGATGCAACGCGAAAAACCTTACCTACCCTTGACATGCCACTAACGAAGCAGAGATGCATCAGGTGCCCGAAAGGGAAAGTGGACACAGGTGCTGCATGGCTGTCGTCAGCTCGTGTCGTGAGATGTTGGGTTAAGTCCCGCAACGAGCGCAACCCTTGTCTTTAGTTGCTACGCAAGAGCACTCTAGAGAGACTGCCGGTGACAAACCGGAGGAAGGTGGGGATGACGTCAAGTCCTCATGGCCCTTATGGGTAGGGCTTCACACGTCATACAATGGTGCGTACAGAGGGTTGCCAACCCGCGAGGGGGAGCTAATCCCAGAAAACGCATCGTAGTCCGGATCGTAGTCTGCAACTCGACTACGTGAAGCTGGAATCGCTAGTAATCGCGGATCAGCATGCCGCGGTGAATACGTTCCCGGGTCTTGTACACACCGCCCGTCACACCATGGGAGTGGGTTTTGCCAGAAGTAGTTAGCCTAACCGCAAGGAGGGCGATTACCACGGCAGGGTTCATGACTGGGGTGAAGTCGTAACAAGGTAGCCGTATCGGAAGGTGCGGCTGGATCACCTCCTTTCAAGAGCGTGCATCTTAAGTCGAGCGTTCACACTTATCGGTTTGTTTGCTGTTACAGCCAAGGGTCTGTAGCTCAGGTGGTTAGAGCACCGTCTTGATAAGGCGGGGGTCGTAGGTTCAAGTCCTACCAGACCCACCAAGTTACGGATGGTGGTTCGACGCTGAACCTCCGGACAGAAGTACATGGGGGATTAGCTCAGCTGGGAGAGCACCTGCTTTGCAAGCAGGGGGTCGTCGGTTCGATCCCGTCATCCTCCACCATTTACCGCGCACTTCGGTGTGCCCCTTGGATTGGTCGTCAAAGGCAAGCGCTTAGGATTGAGCGTTTGCCTTTGGCCTTGGCCAAGACGTTGCGAGACCAAGTTTCGCACGGCTGTTCTTTAAMAATATGGGATGTAGTAAAGGTGTCGTGAGCGTTGATGAGACGCTGWAGTACAACACGATACCGGGTTGTGATTGTATCAACCAAAATGTATTTAAGTGATCGAAAGATGACTTGGAATACGGCACAAATGCGAGAACTCATCCTGTAGCGAGCACGGCTTGAACGCAAGTTTGAGACACACTCGTTATAGGGTCAAGCGAACAAGTGCATGTGGTGGATGCCTTGGCGATCACAGGCGATGAAGGACGCGGTAGCCTGCGAAAAGCTTCGGGGAGCTGGCAAACAAGCTTTGATCCGGAGATGTCCGAATGGGGAAACCCGGCCYGAATGGGTCATCCCTGACTGAATACATAGGTCAGGGAAGCGAACGCGGCGAACTGAAACATCTAAGTAGCTGCAGGAACAGAAATCAACCGAGATTCCCARAGTAGTGGCGAACGAAATGGGAAGAGCCTTGTACTCTTTAGCAGCATTGTTAGCAGAACGGGATGGAAAGCCCGGCCATAGCAGGTGATAGCCCTGTATGCGAAAACAGCGTTGTGGAACTAGGTGTACGACAAGTAGGGCGGGACACGTGAAATCCTGTCTGAAGATGGGGGGACCATCCTCCAAGGCTAAATACTCGTGATCGACCGATAGTGAACCAGTACCGTGAGGGAAAGGCGAAAAGAACCCCGGGAGGGGAGTGAAATAGATCCTGAAACCGCATGCATACAAACAGTCGGAGCCTGGAAACGGGTGACGGCGTACCTTTTGTATAATGGGTCAGCGACTTACATTCAGTGGCAAGCTTAACCGATTAGGGAAGGCGTAGCGAAAGCGAGTCCGAAYAGGGCGTTCAGTCGCTGGGTGTAGACCCGAAACCAGACGATCTATCCATGGCCAGGTTGAAGGTGCGGTAACACGTACTGGAGGACCGAACCCACTAACGTTGAAAAGTTAGGGGATGAGCTGTGGATAGGGGTGAAAGGCTAAACAAGTCTGGAAATAGCTGGTTCTCTCCGAAAACTATTTAGGTAGTGCCTCGTGTCTCACCTTCGGGGGTAGAGCACTGTCATGGTTGGGGGGTCTATTGCTGATTACCCCGCCATAGCAAACTCCGAATACCGAAGAGTGCAATCACGGGAGACAGACATCGGGTGCTAACGTCCGGTGTCAAGAGGGAAACAACCCAGACCGCCAGCTAAGGTCCCTAAGATTGGCTAAGTGGGAAACGAAGTGGGAAGGCKAAAACAGTCAGGAGGTTGGCTTAGAAGCAGCCATCCTTTAAAGAAAGCGTAATAGCTCACTGATCGAGTCGTCCTGCGCGGAAGATGTAACGGGGCTAAGCCAGTCACCGAAGCTGCGGATGCGTGCATTCCTTTAAGTGCACCTTGCTTGTCGATGCGCAGCATCGACAAAGCGCCCAACAATGGTCGTTGGGATGCAAGTGGAGTGGATTTAAAGGAGTGCACGCATGGTAGGAGAGCGTTCTGTAAGCCTGTGAAGGTGTCTTGTAAAGGATGCTGGAGGTATCAGAAGTGCGAATGCTGACATGAGTAGCGATAAAGGGGGTGAAAAGCCCCCTCGCCGTAAGCCCAAGGTTTCCTACGCAACGTTCATCGGCGTAGGGTGAGTCGGCCCCTAAGGCGAGGCAGAGATGCGTAGCTGATGGGAAGCAGGTTAATATTCCTGCACCGTCGTATGATGCGATGGGGGGACGGATCGCGGAAGGTTGTCCGGGTGTTGGAAGTCCCGGTCCCTGYATTGGAGAAGGCGCTTAGGCAAATCCGGGCGCGGAATTCAAGGATATGGGGCGAGCGGCCTAGAGCTGCGAAGCAATTGGAAGTGGTTCCAAGAAAAGCCTCTAAGCTTCAGTCATACGAGACCGTACCGCAAACCGACACAGGTGGGCGAGATGAGTATTCTAAGGCGCTTGAGAGAACTCGGGAGAAGGAACTCGGCAAATTGGTACCGTAACTTCGGGATAAGGTACGCCCTTGTAGCTTGACTGGCCTGCGCCAGGAGGGTGAAGGGGTTGCAATAAAATGGTGGCTGCGACTGTTTAATAAAAACACAGCACTCTGCAAACACGAAAGTGGACGTATAGGGTGTGACGCCTGCCCGGTGCCGGAAGATTAAATGATGGGGTGCAAGCTCTTGATTGAAGTCCCGGTAAACGGCGGCCGTAACTATAACGGTCCTAAGGTAGCGAAATTCCTTGTCGGGTAAGTTCCGACCTGCACGAATGGCGTAACGATGGCCACACTGTCTCCTCCCGAGACTCAGCGAAGTTGAAGTGTTTGTGATGATGCAATCTCCCCGCGGCTAGACGGAAAGACCCCATGAACCTTTACTGTAGCTTTGCATTGGACTTTGAACCGATCTGTGTAGGATAGGTGGGAGGYTTTGAAGCGTGGACGCTAGTCTGCGTGGAGCCGTCCTTGAAATACCACCCTGGTTTGTTTGAGGTTCTAACCTTGGCCCGTGAATCCGGGTCGGGGACAGTGCATGGTAGGCAGTTTGACTGGGGCGGTCTCCTCCCAAAGTGTAACGGAGGAGTTCGAAGGTACGCTTGGTACGGTCGGACATCGTACCTAAAGTGCAATGGCAAAAGCGTGCTTAACTGCGAGACCGACAAGTCGAGCAGGTGCGAAAGCAGGACATAGTGATCCGGTGGTTCTGAATGGAAGGGCCATCGCTCAACGGATAAAAGGTACTCTGGGGATAACAGGCTGATACCGCCCAAGAGTTCATATCGACGGCGGTGTTTGGCACCTCGATGTCGGCTCATCTCATCCTGGGGCTGTAGCCGGTCCCAAGGGTATGGCTGTTCGCCATTTAAAGAGGTACGTGAGCTGGGTTTAAAACGTCGTGAGACAGTTTGGTCCCTATCTGCCGTGGGCGTTGGAATCTTGACGGGGGCTGCTCCTAGTACGAGAGGACCGGAGTGGACGTACCGCTGGTGTACCTGTTGTCTCGCCAGAGGCATCGCAGGGTAGCTATGTACGGAAGAGATAACCGCTGAAAGCATCTAAGCGGGAAACTCGCCTGAAGATGAGGATTCCCTGGAGCCTTGAGCTCCTTGAAGGGTCGTTCGAGACCAGGACGTTGATAGGCTGGGTGTGGAAGCGCAGTAATGCGTTAAGCTAACCAGTACTAATTGCCCGTAAGGCTTGATCCTATAACCAGTGTGTTTCTGCTGGTTGAGTRTCGCGTGCCGCTGCCGTGATAACGAGCAGCTTGGCCGATACGCACAACCYCTACTACATCCCTATTCGCTGCGTTGAACATKGCTCAACGCGGCCACCGTTYATGCCTGGTGACCATAGCGAGTTGGAACCACCCCTTCCCATCCCGAACAGGACCGTGAAACGACTCCACGCCGATGATAGTGCGGATACCCGTGTGAAAGTAGGTAATCGCCAGGCTCTCCCTTGAAACCCCCCAGTACGAAAGTACTGGGGGGTTTTGCTTTTGCGGC
>NZ_JBFTNE010000193.1:0-5559 GCF_056397325.1 Cupriavidus sp. 05N39 | reverse complement strand
CGAACGCGGCCAAGGAAATCAAGGGCCTGATCGGCGATACGGTGGCGCGCGTGGACAACGGCTCGGCACTGGTGGGCCAGGCCGGGCAGACCATGGGCGAGATCGTGCAGGCGGTCAAGCGCGTGACAGACATCATGGGCGAGATCAGCGCGRCATCGGCCGAGCAAAGTTCGGGCATCGAGCAGGTGAACAAGGCCGTGGCCCAGATGGACGAGGTGACGCAGCAGAACGCGGCGCTGGTGGAGCAGGCCGCCGCCGCCGCCGGTTCGCTGGAAGACCAGGCCACGCGCCTGCAAACCTCGGTGGCCAGCTTCCGTCTGGCGCAGGCGGATGCCTTTGCCGGCTCGCGCATCGAAGCAGCGCGTCCCAAGGTGATCGCCGCGGCCAGGCCGGCACGGACCGAACCGTCCACGCATGTCGTCCGCCAGGAAGTCACCGAGGCCGCCGAGCCGGCGCCGGTGGACAAGGGGGGACGTGAGGGAGGCCGTGAGGGAGGTCGTGAAGCGAGCACGCCCGTCCTGGCCCGCACTGCCCGCCCCGCCGCGCTTGCCACGTCCGACAACGGTGACTGGAGCGCCTTCTGACGTCAAGCGCAAGGGTTATGCCGCCGGCCTCGGGCCGGCGGTGGCTCGCCGTTAGCGTCACTCAGCATCGCACATCATGACTACCGACATCACCCTGGCGCTTCCCGAGGAAGCCGCGGCCAAGCTGCGCTCCGAGTTCGAACATTTCGTCAAGCTCTCCACCGGGCTGGACAGCGAATTCAGCCCGCCAAGCTTTGACGATTTCCTGCGAGCGCGCCTGCTTCAGCATGACGGCCCGCTGACCGAGCGCGCCGTTACGCGGCTGCTGTCGGGGGGGGAGTACGCATGGGCCAAGCGTGTGTTCAACAAACAGCTGCCCAATGCCATGGCGACCCTGATGCGCGACGCGCAGCGCTTTGGCTACGGCCTGGCGACGCGCTACGAATGGACGCCGCAGGAACGCCTTGCGCATGCCCGTGACTGGTCCCGGCAGATCCTGGAGGACGCGGGGGCCGACCTGGCCTTCATCGAGCTCCTGGCGTCGCAGCTGGCCACCTCGGCGGTGGACATCCGTGCGCTCGAGGAGCAGATGCAGACGCCGGCGTGGCGAGTGGCGGAAAGCCTGCGGCGCCGGGTCTACGACCTCATGTACATGGTGCAGACCGAACGCATCGCGGGCACTGCCCGCTCGCGGCTGGGAGAGTTGCGAGCGGTGGTGGGGCTGGCCATGGACTATGGCACCGTGAGTGCCGAAGAGGCAGCGCGCGTCATGGAGCAGGTGGAGCAAACCTGTCCGCACCTGTTCAGCGAGGAGCCCAATGACCTGCTAGCAAGGGTCGCCGCATGGCTGCGCCGCGTGCTAGTGCAGTGACGTCCCTTTCGTCAATAGTGGAATGTGATTAGTGCACTTCTGGCTGGGGTGATCCAAGAGGCAGATTTAGAGTCTTTAATCTGTTACATACGCGTAACAGTTTTGATGCAAATCACATTACAAAGGCGTGACTTGTTACAAACTTCGTCTCCCATGTATGTTTCGTGCGACATTGCTGTACCCCAACGTTAGAGGGGATTGGCAGTCCGGTTGAATTGCCGATATAACTCTCACAGTCACACTTACACTCTGTAACACTTGTAACGTTTCGGATAAGTCTGACCAAGCGCAGTTCCTTAGTCGTACGCAGTACCCGTCGAACACGCACTCAAACGATCTGGTCGCCTTCAGCCTTCGGCTGCGGGTAAGCGCCGGACAAGCGGTCGAAGGGTTTTTGGTAGCGGGGAAAAATTGGAAAGCAGTGAAGTTCTCCAGGAGATCAGGGAGGTCAATCTCGCCTATCTGCTGCTCGCGCAACGCCTGGTGCGAGAAAATCATCTGGAAGCCATGTTCAGGCTTGGCGTCAGCAAGGAAATTGCCGACATTCTCGCCAAGTTGACACCGGCCCAGTTGGTCAAACTGGCAGCATCAAACATGGTCCTGTGCCGTTTCCGGTTCGACGACCATGCCTTGCTGTCGACACTCACCCATACGGCCAAGAGCCATGATATGCAGCAGATCCATGCTGCGATCCTGCTCGCACGGCAGCCCGTGGAGTCGCTCAATTGACCGCGCTCCTTCAGGCCCCGTCAGTCCGGAGTACCACGGCCACTCCGGTTCCCAATCGCAAGAGCGTCTTGCAGGACGCCAACCAGACCCAGCTCGCCATCGAGCTGATCGGCCTGGGGGCGCGCCTGCAGGTGCTCGAAGCCGAGACCACGCTCTCGCGCGATCGATTGATCCGCCTCTACAAGGAGCTGCGCGGCGCCTCGCCGCCCAAGGGCATGCTCCCCTTCTCGACCGACTGGTTCACCACCTGGTTGCCAAACATCCATTCCTCGCTGTTCTTCTCGGCCTATCAGTTCATGGTCCAGCAAGGCGAGACGGTGGGCATCCGCGCCGTGGTGGCGAGCTATCGGCTCTATCTTGAGCACGTATCGCTGCTCGAAAGCGAAATTGTCTTAAGTTTCACCCGTGCCTGGACGTTAGTACGGTTTTTCGAGAGCAACATGCTGCAGCTTTCCAGCTGCACGTGCTGCGGCGGGCAGTTCGTTACACACGCGTACGAGCCGCATGCGAATTTCGTTTGCAGCCTGTGCCGACCGCCCTCACGTGCCGGCAAGGCGAAGAAGCTCTCGAAGAACGTCGCTCCCGCGCAAGTTGTTGCCTGACTGAAGCGATTTGGACGAGACGTTACCAAGCGGATAGTCCGGGCACATGCCCGGGCTGCCGTTGGGAATCCTGTCGCCGTGCGCCGCGGATGCCGGAAGTACCCAGCATCCACGCGCATTCCCGTGGCAGCCTGCCAAGCTTACCAACGCTCAGGCAAGGCCTTCGCGGGAACTCGGGAGGAAACCCAGGCTTATTCGCCGGATCGCCGGTCCCCGCGTTGGAAGATCATCGATGCCGGGTCAATAAGTCTTCAAGTCTTGCCGTCTTGCGTCGTTAAGTCATAAGACTGCAAGGCTTCAGGACTCCAGATCACTGGGCCTTCAGGTCACTGGGTCTCGGGTCCGAGGGCGGTTTGCGTGGTTGGTGAGTCTTGCCGGGACGAGCGGTAAATCCGCTTCTCCCGGAGGGCGACCCTTGTGCGTGCCTGACGCGTGTTTTTCTGACGGGGAATCAATCGTGCTAGTTGTAATTGGCTTTGTTGTCGTAATGGCGGCGGTGCTTGGCGGATACGCCATGACCGGCGGCCATATGGGCGCGCTTTATCAACCGGCAGAGCTTGTCATCATCGGTGGCGCGGCAGTCGGCGCGTTTATCAGCTCCAACAACGGCAAGGCAATCAAGGCCACCATGCATGCGCTGCCGACGCTGTTCCGCAGCAGCAAGTACAGCAAGGCGCTGTACATGGAAGTGATGGCGCTGCTTTACGTCCTGCTGTCCAAGGCCCGCCGCGAAGGCATTCTGTTCCTGGAAAAGGAAATCGCGGATCCGGCGGCCAGCAGCGTGTTCAGCCAGTATCCGCGCATCCTCGCCGATCCGGGAATGATGGAGTTCCTGACCGACTACCTGCGCATGATGGTCAACGGCAATATGAATGCCTTCGAGATCGAGGCCCTGATGGACCACGAGATCGAGACCTTCCGCCACGAGGCCGAGGTGCCGGCGCACGCGCTGCACCGCGTCGGCGACGGCCTGCCGGCCTTCGGCATCGTCGCCGCCGTGATGGGCGTGGTGCATGCCCTTGCCTCGGCGGACCTGCCGCCGGCTGAACTCGGTGCGCTGATTGCGCACGCAATGGTCGGCACCTTCCTCGGCATCYTGCTGGCCTAYGGTTTCGTTTCGCCGCTGGCCGCGCGTATCGAGCACCAGGTGGACGAGAGCGTGAAGATGTACGAGTGCATCAAGGTCACGCTGCTCGCCTCGCTCAACGGGTATGCGCCGCTGGTGGCCGTGGAATTCGGCCGCAAGGTGCTGTACTCGACTGAGCGTCCATCCTTCCTCGAGCTGGACGACCACGTCCGCGAAGTCAAGAGCATTACCTGACGTAGAGGAGCGGCAGCGATGAGCAGTGAGCACGGTTCGCATCCCATAGTCGTCAAACGCGTCAAGAAAAGCGCTGCCGCGCATCATGGCGGTTCATGGAAGATCGCGTACGCGGACTTCATGACCGCGATGATGGCGCTGTTCCTGGTGCTTTGGTTGCTGAAGGCACAGACCCCCAAGGATCTGCAGCAGTTGGCGGAGTACTTTCGCACGCCGCTGAAGGTGGCGCTTGCGGGCGGCAACAAGAGCAGCCTGTCCTCCAGCGTGATCCCGGGTGGTGGCCTCGATATCACCCGCCAGGACGCGGAAGTCAGGAAGACCCCCGACGATGCCGTGCAGAAGGCCAAGGAGCGCCAGGAAAGCGAGCGTCTGCGCGCGCTCAAGAACCGGCTCGAGCAGATCATCGAGAATAACCCGGTGCTGCGCCAGTTCCGCCCACAACTGCTGCTCGACATCACCAGCGAAGGTCTGCGCATCCAGATCCTGGACACGCAGAACCGGCCGATGTTCCGCACCGGCAGCGCCGCGGTCGAGCCGTATATGCGCACCATCCTGCGCGAGATCGGCCCGGTGCTCAACGAAATGCCAAACAAGGTCAGCCTGTCGGGCCATACGGACGCCGCCAACTACTCCAACGGCGAACGCACGTACAGCAACTGGGAACTGTCCTCCGACCGCTCCAATGCCTCGCGGCGCGAGTTGATCGCCGGCGGCATGAACGAAGGCAAGGTGCTGCGCGTGATCGGCCTGGCCGCGACCATGCCGCTCGACAAGAAGGACGAGATGGCACCGGTCAACCGCCGCATCAGCATCGTGGTGCTGAACCAGCGCGCGCAGTCCCGGATCGAGGCAGAGAATGCCAGCGCCGCCGATGTTTCGGTGGCGGCAAAGGCCGGCGCAGCCGGCCAGGAAGTGCAGGCAGGCCTGGCGGCCGCCTCCGCCCCCGCAGCGCCGGCCGCATCGGCGGCGACTGCGCAGGGCAACGCCGCCGCGGCCCCGGCCAAGCCGGGCAGTGTTCAATGAAGACCGCTTGCCATGCAGGCAGCGGGCTTCGCAGCGAATTTCAGTGAGCCAGGACGGTTATGTCTGTCGATATCGATATCACACAGTTCTACCAGACCTTCTTCGAAGAGGCTGAAGAGCTCCTCGTGGAAATGGAGCAGCTACTGCTCGGGCTGGATCTCGAATCCCCCGATGCGGAAGAGCTGAATGCGATTTTTCGCGCAGCCCACTCTATCAAGGGCGGCGCAGCTACCTTCGGCTTCGCCGCCCTGACCGAAACCACGCACCTGCTGGAAAACCTGCTCGACCGTACGCGGCGGCGGGAACTGGCGTTGTCCCGGACCATCATCGACACTTTTCTGGAAACCAAGGACGTGTTGCAAGATCAGCTCAACGCCTACCGTAACGGTACGGAACCCGATCCGGAAACGCTGGCGCGTATCTGCGCCGTTCTTCAGCAACTGGCGCTAGAGGCTGCGGGCGGCGCGCCCGCGGCAGCGGCTCCCGCGC
>NZ_JBFTNE010000192.1:0-5747 GCF_056397325.1 Cupriavidus sp. 05N39 | reverse complement strand
ACCACGCGCTGCGCCAGCTGGTCGCGCAGCGTGCGCAACGCGTCATCGATGGCGTCCGCATCCGCCTGGCGCGGCAACTCGCAACTGATGACCGGCATGAGGCCGTGGGCCGCCGTTCTCGCCTCCGCCACATCCAGCAGGTAAACCGGGGCGGACCAGCGCAGCAATTCGGCGATGCGCGCCAGGCTGAAGCCATACGGCAAGGTCATACGGCGTTGCGCCGGCAACTCAGCCTCGCCGTTGGTCACGAGGACAACGGCATCCACCGGACGGCGGCGGCGTAGTTTGTAGATTTGCCTCAGCCAGTCCATATCCGGCTGGCCGTTGCTGTCGGTCTGATCCCACAGCAGCATCGCATCCGGTGTGCTGAGCCAGCCCGCTTCAGTCAGCTCTGGCAGCAGCCGGATAATCACGGCGTCATCTCCAGTCACCAGCAGACGGGGCTGGCGGCGGTAGTGCCGCTCCTGCAACGCGAGCTTGAGGCTTGCTAAGCGCAACGCCGCCAGCCCCGTTTTGGCAGCGTGGCCCTTGCCTAGGCGCGCGCCGGGATCACGCAGGTATCGCTTCCGTTCTTTCGAGCGGCGGGCAACAGCGCCCCATGCCGCCGTAATGGGACCGCGCAGCAGGAGCACCGCGGCACCTGCCAGCGCAATGATTGCTGCCTGCCTGCGGGCAGACATGCTCTCTGCGCCAACGAAATACACTGTCGCCGCTGCCGCCGCCGTGATGCCAACGACCACGATCTTGTAGCCCAAGTCCTTTCGATTGCCCATCAAGTTGCTTCCCGTTCATTCTGTTGTGCAATTGGGCGCACAACCGCCAGTCGCAGCGCACCTTCCCGGCAGGCGAGCAGCTGCGGCGCTAGGTCTTGCTGTGCAGCCTCGATTGCCAATGCCGCACCGAACCACGCTGCGCCAACGCCAGGAACGCCGAGCGCGGGATCGATGTCATGCACGCCAGACAACTCATCCGTCTGTGCCGCCCCCAGGGCAACGTCTGATCCGCACTTGAGCAATGCGGTCTTGTCCGCCTTGGAAAGGCCAGATTGCCAAAGGTGCTGAAGGTCCTCGGGCTTGGCACGTCCGCATAGGGCAGCGGTCGTGATGGCGCTGCTGAGTCCATCGGTTTCGCATGCCACCGGACGGTGCAGCATCGCAATGGACACCAGGTCTTTCCTTTCTGCCAAAGGCGCCCAGCCAAGCAGCAAAGCAGCGCCGACCTCGCCACTGTTCTCCTGCGGCATGCCATGCAGTTGAACCGCGACGAATAAGGTGAACGTCTCCAAGGCCGGCCCACCGTACTCATCCAGCCAGGTATCCAGCATCATCAGCCCCTCTTTGGCAGGCAGCAGCATTACCTCCGCCTGGCGAAGGCCACCGTTGTTCCAGCACGATTTCCATACTTCACGAAGTCGTTCTGGCTCAGCGTCATCTGGCAACTGCAATCGCACGTCGAATGGCACCTTGGGCGGCAAGGCTCGCAGCGGTTTGTCAATTGCCTTTAAAAGCGCCTCGAATGTCTGCCGATAACGGTCGGCCTCCTTTTCGTCTGCGCCGGTCTCAGCCATTGCAAGTCGAGCATGACGAATCGCCTGCATGCGAGGCTTCGGCACACGTGCCCGCAACGCCGATTCCCGCTGCGCAATCCGCGCCGAGACACCATTCGGCTCCATGGCACACAGATACACGGCGCCGAGCACTGCCAGTGGCTCGGCGCCAAAAGCGATGGCTTCCGCACGGTCCTCCAACCGGACTACCTCCCTTGCCGCCAGATAATTACTCTCTTCTTCATAAAAGTGCAGGCGAAAGCCAAACAAGACACACCATGCCAAGCCCGGATATCCAACCAACTGCATCCAGAACCATGGCGTGCCCGTGGGTTGGTTCTTCGGCCAGTTAAGCAATGTCCAGGCGACACCAGTTGCCAGAACCACCACCAGGAGCGTCAGCCACACGATCGGGTTCGGCGACGAAGGTTGATCCTCTGCACGAGAAGGGTCCGGAAAATCAATGGGCATCGGTCATCAGTTTCAAAGGAGACTCGAAATCAGCTTGCAGCCACACATTGCGCGATAACCATGGCGTGCGATCGGAACGCCTTGATCCTTCATGGATTCATCGCCGTCAATAATCAGGTTGGGCCGCACATTGGGGTGCTTGGGGCAGGATACCTGGTCTCCCTTGCGGGCCACCGCGCGACCGCTGTACCGCATGGTCGACGAAGCACTGATGACCAGGCCGCCATGATTGGTAGCATCACCAAACCGGATAAGATCCATATTTCTTCTCAACTCGAATACCGAAAAGTAATTACGACCCCGCGCACTTCACCTCGGCGGGTGATTCCGTCAGAACGGACCTTAATGTTTCTCCTGTGGAGGCGGTTTTCCCGAGGCTCCCCAGATGCTTTGGCCTTTTTTTAGTAGCCTGAACAGCATGCCCGGCGCGCAATCAGCCATGCACATCGCGCGCCCCTGAGTGACTCGGCCATTATCGCCAATCGGGAAGTCTGAATAAATTAGCGGCTTCACGGGCCGTTCACCGGCTATCACGACGGTATCGGGCATGCGCTTGCCCAAGTCAATTGTATTTTTCTCCGTGATATTGATCCACGGCTGACCTATCGTATCAACCGTCTCGGGGAAAACATAACCCGACCTTCCAGAATTCGGGCAGAATGTCACGGACTTATACTTCCGCGGCTTTCTTTCCGTCGCCAGATAGCACCTATCCATAAACTGGTAAAATCGGTAACCTGTCCTTTTTTTTCCAGATAGACTTACCTCGTAGCCACTATCGTCAATCATAATATAATTTTTTATTTTGTTTTTTTCATCATATGGTAGATAAGATGGATTTAGTGGTGGATCTGGGTCTTCGATGACAGAACCGATGAAAAATATTACGCGGAAGGGCGGCTTTCCCTTCCACTCTGACAGCTCATCCAGCGAGATGAAATCTCTCTTTTTTGCAATCGCTGACGGCTCCCTTAGCGAATTGATGAATGGATAAATAACATCATCATCTTTTGAAATCCGATATTGCTCGCAGGCGATATCTATCATTAAGAAATCGCCTTTTTTTAATTTTCCCACGGAGTTCCTAACGGCTAACGCACATTTCGGCTCAAAAAGTGTGTCGTAATACACCTTTTTCCCGTTGTAGATTGCGAATTTGTCAGTTTTCGCATCGGCATGCGAGAGGCCGAAAAGCCCGCACGCAGCAATAAAAAATATGAGCATTTTCTTCATTGATGACTATAAAAAAATAAATTACTCAAATTTGACTGTTATATGCATATGATTATCATGAGGTATCACCCAACTTCTCCATGGCGTATGCACTGCGCCCGACGATACTCCTGGATCCCCTCTAAGTTCCTCATATAGCGCCTCAAGTCTCCTACCTCCCGGACTTGCAGGAAACGCATTGCCTCTATCAGCAATCCCTTGATTGCGTATCACAAAATGAATATTTTCCTGCCCGTCATCAAAATGGGTGACATCCAACCCAACTCCCATCTTATGCAGCCTCGAACCCAGCATAGGCCGCCATGAGCTTGAGAGATCAACCGTATCGATACGGACGCGCCACGCAGCTTTCAGAAGAGCCGCAAATGCGCGCGGCGAGGTGCGACGTAAAGCTTGCTGGACGGTTGTACGATTGCTTGTGTAGACGGCATTGGCGACGGCCCTCTCAGTGAATTTTGCGGTAATACCCAGCGCGTCAATCCGGACATTAAATGGAGCCATCGAGCGGGAATTCACTCCCGCGCCATAGATCGGTTGAAGTACCACTGTCCAATTGACATCCAGCCTCTCAGTATTGCCACCGCCCTGCGCAGTTCTGGATAGCGTTTCTGGCGGGCAAAGGCGTGTGATTTCTTGGTCTGTGAATTCATGGCTGATGCTCAGCCACACGTCACCATTCAGATAGCCGTAGTATTCATCAGCCGATCCCGGTTTAGCCGCCAATGTATTTTCCGCTGGTGATTGACCAAGCTGGTTAGCATCAGAAAACCTCTCCTGCAAATCCGATCGCAGCTCGTAGACATTCACCCTACAGTGAGCGGAATTCGGCACCGTCCACGGAAATAGCTGAAACCTTCTATATCCTTGATAAGCATCGTTTGCAATATGCAAAGCGATTCTATTGACGTGATTCGGTATATTTATCGGTGGAAGAGAGTGCACCCAACGCGCACCGTCATGCAGCGTATTCGAGTGCACTTTCGGCCCAAAAGCCGCAGTCTGGCCATTGGCATTGTTATAAGGATAAATCACCTGGTTGGTATCGGCATCAACAACCACGAATGGCAGATTATTTAAATATGATGCCGATGAGGTTATGGCTCGATGTGTAACGTCGCCGCTGCCGTAAGCAGCTTCGTACATAGAATTACTCTCATCCAACGGCGCACAGTAAAAGACAAAACTCACCTTGCGCGTCAAGCAATTTACGTTTTGCGTCGGCTGATTTTGGGTACACATCATGGTCCCAATGGGAGTCTGGTTCGGGCCAGTCATCTATTGTCCTTTCTTGCTAAATGAGGTGGCTCAACAATCGTGGGGGTCGTCAAAGGGATCGTCATCGGCAATATGTGGATCGTGCTGGTGCAAAATCACGTTCTGCGGATTGGCGGTCCAGATGCGCTCGGTCATCCCGTTTTCGTCGGTCCTGCCGTGCCAAGCCAGCCCGTTTTCTGCTTCCAGTCGGTACGAATAGTTGGGTAGAATGGCCCCACTGCGATCGCGCACCGTAAATTGCGCACTGAAGCCTTTCTCCCCGGGAAGCCCCGGCAACGGTATCGACATGGACGCTGGCCCTGGCTTATCCCAGAAAGCGCATTTCTCCAGAATATCGCCCGGCGTACCGTTCTCGATGCCCTCTGGGGTGATTCGGATGTAGGAGCCTCCCGCGCCAAGCCAGACCTCCTTTTCGGCCGACAGAATTAGCTTGCCATCAACACTGATGATCTTCAGGTCCTTCAGCGCCGTCAGGTGCATCTCGTCGCTCTGCGCCTGGATCTCGACCTTACCCTTGGCGGCAAAGAGTTTTATGCCAAGTTTTCGCGCGAATAGCGATATCGCTTCGCCCGCAGCCACAGTGAATTTCTTTAGAACGCCGATATCGGCGTTGCCGCTAGCCGTGACGGTAACCTGTCCCTGCGCGGCCAGTTGCAGGTCATGCCCACTGGTTACAGCGACACCAGCCGGCGCGGTAGCCAACAGCACCGCTTGCTGTAGCTTGTCCAGGCGCTGCCCCAGGAATTGCCGCTGCTTTTCCACCTCGGCGGCATGGGCCTGCGCCATCCGTGCGCTCTCTGCGAGAGCCTGCATTTGGGCTAGCGCAGCATCCAGCTGCGCCTTGGCCTCCTGCATGTCCAGCTGCTGTCCACCGGCTTTCGGCTGCGCGTCCGCCGAAAGGAACAGCCCCTTGCCACCCCGGATCGCTCCCCAGGCGTCGGTGCGCAGCTCAAAGCCCTCCCCCCCGCTTTTTCTTGTTGCGATCAACGAGGTAGCCAAGGTTGAGCTGGGTCTTGCCACCATACTCGGTGGAAAGCTTGATGCTCTCCTCTCCCTTCCAGTCCTCCATGCGCAGCTTGTTGTTGCTCTGCGTCCTGATCAGGTTGCGCGACAGCCACCGGTCCCGGGTGGTGATCAGGTCCTCTTGCCGGCTGTTATGCAGCGCGTGCGCGATATAGGGCTTGTTCGGGTTGCCGTCGCGAAAGGCGCCGTCGCGAAAGGC
>NZ_JBFTNE010000191.1:0-5755 GCF_056397325.1 Cupriavidus sp. 05N39 | reverse complement strand
CGACAAGGTCGGCGAAGACGTCTACGCGGCCTTCAAGCACTGGGACCTGGGCGACATCATCAGCGCGCGCGGCGWGCTGTTCCGCACCAACAAGGGYGAGCTGTCGGTRCAGGTGCRSGAACTRCGCCTGCTGTCCAAGGCCCTGCGCCCGCTGCCGGACAAGTTCCACGGCCTGGCCGATCAGGAAACCAGGTACCGCCAGCGCTATGTCGACCTGATCGTGTCGCCGGAAACGCGCGCCACCTTCCGCGCCCGCACCAACGCGATCARCTCGCTGCGCCGTCACATGGCCGACGCTGGCTTCATGGAAGTGGAAACGCCCATGCTGCACCCGATCCCGGGCGGCGCCACGGCCAAGCCGTTCATCACCCACCACAATGCGCTGGACATGCAGATGTTCATGCGCATCGCGCCCGAGCTGTACCTGAAGCGCCTGGTGGTAGGCGGCTTCGAACGCGTGTTCGAGATCAACCGCAACTTCCGCAACGAAGGGGTGAGCCCGCGCCACAACCCCGAGTTCACGATGATGGAGTTCTACGCGGCCTACACGGATTACCGCTGGCTGATGGACTTCACCGAGAACCTGATCCGCCAGGCCGCCATCGACGCGCGCGGCAGCGCCGTGCTGAACTACCAGGGCCGCGAGCTGGATCTGTCCAAGCCCTTCCATCGCCTCACCATCACCCAGGCGATCCAGAAATACGCACCGCAGTACACCGACGCGCAACTGGCCGATACCGAATTCCTGCGCACGGAGCTGAAGAAGTTCGGCATCAACACCAGCGCGCCGCAATTCCTCAACGCCGGCCTGGGCACGCTGCAACTGGTGCTGTTCGAGGAAACCGCCGAGAGCCAGCTGTGGGAGCCGACCTTCATCGTCGACTACCCGGTGGAAGTCTCGCCGCTGGCGCGCGCCTCGGACACCCAGCCGGGCATCACCGAGCGCTTCGAGCTGTTCATCACCGGCCGCGAAATCGCCAACGGCTTCTCCGAGCTGAACGATGCCGAGGACCAGGCCGAGCGTTTCCGCAAGCAAGTGGACCAGAAGGATGCGGGCGACGAGGAAGCGATGTACTTCGACGCCGACTACATCCGCGCGCTCGAATATGGCATGCCCCCGACGGGCGGCTGCGGTATCGGCATCGACCGCCTGGTGATGCTGCTGACGGATAGCCCGAATATCCGCGACGTGATCCTGTTCCCGCATCTGCGCCGCGAGGACTGAAGCACGGTGGCGGCCAAGGCTGGCCGCCAGCAACGAAATAGCCCCATCCAAGCGATGGGGCTTTTTCATTTTCGCGCCGGCTTGTTACAAACAGCCAACCCCGAGGCCGCCGGAATTATAAGGCAAGCCACTGATTTAAAACGGGTTTTCTGTCTACATAAACTTACAAAATCAAACGGAAAACGGCGCCCCGTTCGGCCACACTGGTCGTATCGAAACGTTGGCCGGCAGCACCCCTGACTGGCGGCGCTTCGCGAGGAAAACAACATGCCGAACCCGACCTTGCAGCCATCGAACGAATCCGCCCTGCCCTCTTCGCTGCCGGCGCAGCGCCGCCTGCATCCGCTGGTGGGCGCCGCCGCGGTGGCAATCGTGATCGCCAGCCTGACCGCCGTCGCCGCGATGACCGGCGTGCTGCCCGTTAGCAAGGCGACGCAGGATGCGTCGCAATCGCTGGCCGCGCCGATCGCCGCCAACAATACGCAGGCCGTCCAGCAAATGGCGCCAGGCAGTACCACCCGCCCGCCCGAAGCATCGGCCCCCGCGTTGACGCAGGCACCGACCGCCCCGCCCGCCCAGGCGCCCGCGGCACGGAGGAGCACCCAGCGCAACGGCAACGCGGAAGCAGGATATGGCCCCGAGCCGAGCCGCGCTGACAACGGCGCCCCCGCCCAACGCCAGCCAGCGCAAGGCAGCGCGTACACCGGCCATATCGTGGCCATCACGCCGATCGAGACCGCCAAGCCGGCCAGTGGCCTGGGCGCCGTCGGCGGCGCGGTGGTCGGCGGGCTGCTGGGCAACCAGATTGGCAAGGGCAACGGCCGCATCCTGGGTACGGTGGCCGGCGCGGTAGGCGGCGGCTTTGCCGGCAACCAGATCGAAAAGACCGTGCGCAAAGACACTTCCTACCAGGTGCGCGTGCAGATGGACAATGGCAGCTACCGCACCTTCACCTATCATGCCGATCCTGGCGTGCAGGTAGGCCAGCGCGTGCGCTTGCAGGATGGTGTCCTGGTAACGGCCTGACCGGCCGGACTCCCGGAACAAAATTGTCAAAAAAAGGGCCGGATCACCGGCCCTTTTACTTTGACATTCCCTTACTCCGCCTCTTCGATCCAGGCAGCCTGGATCGCTTCCAGTATCTTTTCACCCGAACGCTCGGGCACGTCGGCGAAGCCGTCGAGTTCCAGGACCCAGCGGTGCAGGTCGGTGAATCGAATCGTGGCAGGGTCCACGTCCGGGTACTTGTCGTACAGGGCGGCGGCGATGTCGTAGGTATCGGTCCACTTCATGGGGATTCTCTCTTTCAGATCGGCAGCGGGACGAGCTGGCGCACAGGCGCTCAGTGTCCTTCCTTGGCGTAATTGATGGTGTACTTGGGAATCTGCACGGTAAGGTCCTCGTCGGCAACGATAGCCTGGCACGAGAGCCGCGAGTTCGGCTCAAGCCCCCACGCCTTGTCCAGCAGGTCCTCTTCCTTCTCTTCCGGCTCGTTGAGCGAATTGAAGCCTTCGCGCACCACCACATGGCAGGTGGTGCAGGCGCACGACTTCTCGCAGGCATGCTCGATCTCGATGCCATGGCTGAGCAAGGCATCGCAGACGCTGGTTCCGGTCTTGACTTCGAACACGGCGCCCTCGGGACAGAGTTCGACGTGGGGCAATACGATGATCTGTGGCATGAAATGTCCTGGATTTAGATACGGTGCGAGAGTCCTCGGGGATCAGCCCAGGTCCTCCACCTTGCGGCCAGCCAGCGCGCTCTTGATCGAGCGGTCCATCCGGCGGGCGGCGAATTCGTCGGTGCCATGGGACAGCGCTTCCACCGCTGCCTTGATGGCGTGGTGATCCTCGCCCTTGGCGATGTCGCCCGCTGCCGCGATCAGCCGCTCCACGCCGGCACGTTCTTCGTCCGAGAGCAGGTCGCCGTCGAGCTCCAGCGCGCGGTGCGTGGCTTCGATCAGGCGCGCTGCGTCCACGCGCTCTTCAGCCAGCGCGCGGCTCTTCATATCGTGCTCGGCTTCGCGGAAGCTGTCCTGCAGCATGCGGGCGATCTCGTCGTCGGCGAGCCCGTAGGACGGCTTGACGGTGATGGTCGCTTCCACGCCCGACTGCGTCTCGCGCGCGAACACCGACAACAGCCCATCGGCGTCGACCTGGTAAGTCACGCGGATACGTGCCGCGCCGGCCACCATTGGCGGAATGCCGCGCAACTCGAAGCGCGCCAGCGAACGGCAGTCGCTTGCCAGTTCGCGCTCGCCCTGCAGCACATGGATGGCGATCGCGGTCTGGCCATCCTTGAACGTGGTGAACTCCTGCGCGCGCGCCACCGGGATGGTGCTGTTGCGCGGAATGATCTTCTCGACCAGTCCGCCCATGGTTTCCACGCCCAGCGACAGCGGGATCACGTCGAGCAGCAGCCAGTCCTCGCCCGGCGCACCGTTGCCGGCCAGCAGGTTGGCCTGCATCGCCGCGCCCAGCGCCACGACCCGGTCGGGATCGAGGTTCGTCAGCGGACGCTGGCCGAAGAAATCGCCCACCGCCTTGCGCACCGAGGGCATGCGGGTCGCACCGCCGACCAGCACCACGCCCTTGACTTCGTCGGCCGCCACGCCCGCATCGCGCAGGGCCTTGCGCACCGGCGCCAGGGTCTTCTGCACCAGCGGCGCGGTCATCTCTACGAAGGCCGTTGCCGACAGCGTCAGGTGCACGATCTCGCCGCTGTCCAGCACTGCGTCGATCACCGTGGAATCGGCCTCCGACAGCGCTTCCTTGGCGGCGCGCGCGCGCACCATCAACAAGCGCATATCCTCGGCCGAGAGCGGTTGCAGGGCAGCTTGCTCGACAATCCAGCACATCAGGCGCTGATCGAAATCGTCCCCGCCAAGGGCGGAGTCGCCGCCTGTGGCCAGCACCTCGAACACACCCTTGCTGAGCTTGAGAATGGAAATATCGAAGGTGCCGCCACCGAGGTCGTACACCGCGTAGATGCCTTCGGACGCGTTATCCAGCCCGTAGGCGATCGCCGCCGCCGTCGGCTCGTTTAGCAGGCGCAGCACTTCCAGACCCGCGAGTTGGGCGGCATCCTTGGTGGCCTGGCGCTGCGCGTCGTCGAAATAGGCGGGCACGGTAATCACCGCGCCGACCAGTTCGTCTCCCAGCGAGTCTTCGGCGCGCTGGCGCAGCGTGGCCAGGATCTCCGCCGAAATCTCAACCGGGCTCTTCACGCCGGCCACGGTCTTGATCTGCACCATGCCAGGCGCGTCAACGAAATCGTAGGGGCTATGTTCGATATGCGCGACGTCGCGCAGACCGCGCCCCATGAAGCGCTTGACCGAGACGATGGTGTTCTTGGGGTCGTGCACCGCCTCTTCCTGCGCGCGGTAGCCGATCTGCGTGCCCTTGTTGGGCAGGTAGCGCACCACCGAAGGCAGCAGCGCGCGGCCGCTTTCATCGGTCAGGACTTCGGGAATGCTGTTGCGAACCGCCGCCACCAGCGAATTGGTCGTGCCGAGGTCGATGCCGACCGCTAGCCGCTTCTGGTGGGGTGCCGGCGACATGCCGGGTTCGGAGATCTGGAGCAGTGCCATGATGAATCGTCTTTATTCGTGCGGTGGCAAGGCGGCCTGTCACACAGGCCGGTCTTGCGCCGGGGCGCCATTGTGGCATGGCGGCGGCGAACGTGCCCGGAGGCGCTGAATCCCTAGCCTTCCAGGCGGTCGATCGCCTCGCTGGTGTCGTGTTCGATCTTCTCGATGAACATCAATTGCCTGGCCGCGCCGCCGGCTGCCGCGTTATCGCCGGCATCCAGCAGTGCGCCCAGCGCCGCGTGGCGCTCGCGCTTCTCGCTGCGCAACTCGCGCAGCAGCGCGTCGAGCCGGGCGACGTCCTTTTCCTCGACCGCTTCCTGCAGCGCCTCGCGCCATTCCATTTGCTGCATCAGGAAAGCCGGCGCCATGGCCGTATTGTTCTCGGCCTGGATATCCACACCGCGCAGCGTCAGCAGGTAGATCGCGCGCTTGAGCGGCTGGCGCAGCGTGCGGTACGCCTCGTTGGCATGCGCGGCCCACTGCATGGCCACGCGGCGCTCGGCGTCGCCGGCATTGGCGAAGCGGTCCGGGTGCGCCTGCGACTGCACGGTCAGGTAGGCGGCGTCCAGCGCTGCCTCGTCGACTGCGTACCCCACCGGCAAGCCAAACAGGGCGAAATAATCGTCTTTCAACACCTTCCCCAACAAAAAGAGCGGCTGCGCCGCCCCTTTGAACTTCCTTCAGCGTAAAAGCGGTGCGCCGGCCGCGCCGGCGATGCCGCAATAAGTTGCGCAAGCACCGGTCGGCAACGCGCTACGCGCTTCGCGCCGCCCAATCTGCCGGCGGCTCCGCCCGATCGCACTTCAGGCAGTTCACCACCTCGCCGATCCGTGCCGCCCGGCCCTGCGCCGTCAGCGTCCACGGACGCATCTGCCAGGGCGGGTCATGGCGCATATGCTGGCCATGACCGCAATCCAGCTCTGCCACCCAATGGCTTTCGT
>NZ_JBFTNE010000190.1:0-5757 GCF_056397325.1 Cupriavidus sp. 05N39 | reverse complement strand
TCCGATATTCAGCGTTTCGCGATCCTGCTAGTGTTTCGCCCTGATCCAGTGCGGCGGACGCGAATCGCTGTTGGCACCATCCATTTGGTATTAGCGCCTCCAGCCTGACCACGGCCCTGTCCGCGCAGCCATTCAACGGGGCGCATGAAGTGCAGCAGGCAGGAAATTGGGCAAGACCATTCGTCGATCTTGGGAACACATCCGCACGTGGGCCTCGCTTGCGCTTGGCCGCTATCGCGGCTAGCACAATGTTTGCCACCACCTGGAGCCTGGCTGGCGGGGTCACGCCAGACGGCGGCACTGTCACAACTGCGGCGACCGGTGCCAATGGCCGTATCACCGTGGGCGTCGCACAGGCGGTGGGTGGCGTCTCCACCAATACCTATCGCGACTTCAACGTGCCCCGGGCCGGCGTGGATCTCGACAACAACGCGGCGCACGCCCGGACGATCCTTAATCAGGTAACCAGCACCAATCCTTCCATTCTGGAAGGGCCATTGAGCGTGCTGGGGCCGCGCGCCAATGTCATTCTGGCCAATCCCAACGGGATCAGCGTAAATGGCGCGTCGGTGCACAACATTGGCAATCTCGCGCTGACCACCGGGCAGGTATCGTTCAACGATTTCACGGCGGCCAACGGCCAGCTCCAGCGCAATGTGGTTCTCAACACCAGCGCGGGTGCGATCGAGATCGGCCCGGAAGGGCTGTCCGGCACCTTGCTCAACCTTGAACTGGTGGCCAAGCAGATCCGCATTGAGGGCAAGCTCGAGAATCTCTTCGACGACGCCAATGCCCGCATCCGGGCCGTGGCCGGAACCAGCCGGGCAGAGATCGATACCAGCGTTTCTCCCACGGACAATCTGAGCAAGTGGATCAGCTATTCCGCCCCCGCCCTGAATGCCGGACAAGGGATCGCGCTGGACATTACTGCGGCGGGCAGCCTTAGTGCCGGCCGTATCGAACTCCTGGTGACCGATCAGGGTGCCGGCGTTCGTCACGCCGGCGCTGCCTACGCTACGGCGGGTGACTTCATCGTGTCCGGCACGGGCGACTTGCAACTGGCGTCGGGCAGGATCGGGGCCAGGCAGGACGTGCTGGTCGGCAGCGGCGGCCTGACGGGTACCGGCAGCATCGATGCGGGCCGCAACCTGCAGGTCATCTCGGACCGCGTCAGCCTGACTGGCTCAGCCCTGAGCGCAGGCACCCGTTCGACGGGCGATCTTGTTATTGGCGCAACGGGCCAGGTACACAGCCAGCCGATCCAGCTGACGGACTCGACACTGAAGGCAACAGGCGGCATCGGCTTGTTCGATGCCGGCGCTGGCCTTTCGTTGAACGGCACGCAGGCGACCGCGGCGGGCAACCTGCTGGTCGCTGCGAGGCTACTTCAGACTACCCGGGCCGGCTCGCGCAGCGCGCTGGTTTCCCGAGGCGGCGTGGTCACGATCCAGGCCGATGCCGCCGCGCTTTCCGGCACCAATGTCGACGGCATGGCAGGCACTGGCATGCTGGCGCAGAGCCTGGTCTTGCAGGATGCTGTTGTGCGTTCCACCGGAGGCGGAATCAGGATCACCGCCGCGGCGGACTACGCCCAGCATGACAGCAGCCTGTTGGCGGCGACCGATATCCGCGTCCATGGCGGGACGGTCTTGCTGGATTCCGTTGCCACGCAATCCTCGGTGATCGCTACCGGGGGCGGGGTGGTCATGCAATCCGACGGCGATCTGCGCAATACATGCGCCCGGATCGAGGGCCGGACGCGCATGGCGGACGATACAGCTTCGGCCGGTGCCGTCACCATACGAGCGGGGGGCAGCATGTTCAACACGTCGACTCCGCAAATGCTCGGCATCGTCTTCGGCGTCGATGACGATGTCGTGGTGCAGGCCGGCGCCGATGTGATCAACCGCCACGCCCGCATGATTTCAAACGGCTACCTGAACGTGCGAGCCGCAGGTGATCTTGTCAACGACATCACCAAGCAGGCCGGCGCCAATGACGAACAGCGCGCCTTCTACGCCGCCTCCGGCAAGCGTTGGCTGGTGCTGTCCACGCAGACAGCGGGTTTCGATATCGACTATGGCCACGCGGACCAGCCGGGACAGCTTGCCTATCTGAAGGCGGACAAAGGCATGACGCTGTCCGGCAGGAACGTGATCAACCGGGGCGGGGAGTTCCAGGTCGACAGCGGCAACCTCGCCATCCGCGCCGCCGATACGTTCCGCACGGAGGGCGTGCCTACCGGCAGCGCGCACTATTCCCGTTCCTGCCTGATCGTCTGCCGCACCTCGGCATCGTCCACGACCACGGTGCTTGGCGGACTGCTGTCCGCCAGCGGCAATATCGATATCCACGCAGGAAAGGTGGCCGCGAACCTGGGCGGCCGCGTATGGGCGATGGGAGACCTTACGGTCACCGCGCCAGTAACCTATGCCACCGGCATCACGGGTTACACCGCGATCGCGCGCGACCGCGGCTTCAAGGCCTTCTTCGGCGATACGTGGGCACGGCTCTACGCGATGGACGTCGGCGGCAGCTGGATGGCCGCGGCCAGGACGCGTATCGTGGGCGACACCGTGACCGACGGCGGTAGCTTCGAAGGCGACGTGTCGCTCGCCGGCACCGCTACCGTGATCCGCCCCCGCCAGCGCGATCCCGTCGCCATCGAGAATCATCTCGGCCTCACTTCCTGGTTCTGGCGGTGATCGTGCACGGGTTCAAATCGTTCCCCCATGCCATCGCGGCAGCCGCGATGCTGCTCGCCTCCATGCCGGCACTAAGCCAGCTGTCACCGGGCCCGGTACCGGTACCCGTTCCGGAGGATCCCGCCCAGCGCCTGCTGCGCGAGCAACGCCAGCGGGATCTGGAGCGCGAGGCGACCCAGCCGCCGGCACAGATCGAGGTTCAGCCTTTGCTGCCGTCGGACGCCYCGGTCGAAGCGGTACCGGAATCCTCCACCACCTTTGTGATCCAGCGCATCCAGGTGCAGGGCAACACGGTCCTCCCTGATAGCGATGTCGGCGCCATCACGGCGCCGTTCCTGGGAAAGCCGCTCGGTACCAATCGGATCAACCTGCTATTGCGGCGTTTTACCGAGGCCTTCGTTGCCAAGGGCTACATCACCACCCGCGCCTACCTGGGGGAGCAGAACCTTGCCACTGGCGTACTGGTCGTGACGGTGGTGCCGGGCAAGCTCGAATCGATCCAGCTTAACGGGCGCGCCATCCGGCCCGCCAGTTCCAGCTTGTTCGACACGATGGGTGGGGGACTGGTCACAGATGCCGGCACTGCCTGGCAGTTCCCGGCGCCGGGTGACACCGTGCGGCTGCAGGATCTGGAGCAGGGCGTCGACCAGATCAACCGGCTGCGCCGCAATCGTGCCGAACTGCAGATCCTGCCCGGCCAGACACCGGGCAGTTCCGTCGTGGCACTGGCCAACCAGCCCGGCGACCGGTTCCGTTTCAATGCCGGGGTAGACAACTACGGCAGCCGTACAACTGGGATCTCGCGCACGCGGCTCGGGCTGGACGCTGACAATGCCCTGGGCTTCCAGGAGGCGTTTTCAGCCAGCTACATCGGCACGGCGGATACCAACGCCGCGGTGCTGTCCGCCGCGGTGCCGTTTGGCTACAACACCTTCAGCTATACCGGCTCGATCTCGGAGTACCAGAGCGTCATTGGCGACACGGCGCTGCTGTACGGCCGCAGCTTTGGCCACACCCTGGGCTGGAACCACGTGCTCACCCGCGACAAGACCGGCCGGCAAGCCGTCGACCTGACGCTTGCCTACCGCAAGAGCGAGCGGGAGATCAACAACCTTCAACTGGATCCGCAACGCCTCACCGTACTGCGGGCGGCCTGGAGCGGCCTGCGCCGTTTCGCCGCCAATGGGCAGCCGGGCTACGTCACGGCCGAAGCAGGCGTGTCACGGGGTTTGCCTTCCATCAATGCAACCCGGGATCCGGCCGACATCCGCCCGGAAGAGGCACATGCGCAATTCACGAAGCTGGATGCCAACGCCACGCTGCAACTGCCATTGCCGCTTGTTTTCGATCGCGCTCAGCTGGCCTGGCGGGCGCAGCTCGTTGGCCAGTGGGCCAATGTCGCGCTGTTCGGCTCGGAGCAGATCTATGCGGGCGGCATGAGCACCGTGCGCGGCTTCCGGGAAGGTGTGATCGCGGGCGATCGGGGCGCCTACCTGCGCAACGAGCTGGCATGGGCCAATGCGCCCGCGCTGGCCGGCATGCGCATGGAGCCATATGTGTTTCTCGACGGCGGCCAGGCCCAGTACGTAGCGACGCGCCGCTGGCAGTCCGTCGCTGGGGCCGGCGCCGGACTGCGCGTGTCGGCCCAGTGGGCCAGGCAAACCTTTACCAGTGAACTGCTGCTGGGCGTGCCGCTCGCACAACCCGCCTACCTGGGGGCAAAGGCAACGCTCCTGCTCGCCACCTTTAACTGGACCTATTGATCTTCAAGGACCTTGTCATGCAAATACAACTCAGCCGTCTCCTTGTCACCACCGCGCTGGCGCTGGGCCTGCATGCCGCTCACGCGGCTTCGGTCAACGGGGTCGCCGTTACCGAAGAGCAGATCACGCGGGCGTTGCAGCTGATGGGTCTCCCCGATGCGCCGCAGGCACGCGACGTGGTCAAGCAGCAATTGATCGCCCGTGAACTGTTCCGCCAGGAAGCCGCCAGGGACAAGGGGCTGGAAGCGCGCCCCGACGTGCAGCAGGCCCTGCGCGAGGCCAGGAACAATATCCTGACCCAGGCCTGGCTCAAGGACCATATCAAGCCCGCGCCCGTCACCGACGAGCAGGTGAAGGCGCGCTACAACGCCATCGTGGCAAGCCTTGGCGACAAGGAATACAAGGGCCGCCTGATCGAGGTGACCGACGACGAAGCCGCCGCCGCGGCCCTGGCGCGCATCAGGAGCGGCGAAGACTTCGCCAAGGTGGCCCAGGCAGTGAGCCTCGCGCCATCCAAGGGCAGCGGTGGCGCCATGGACTGGACCAGCTTCAAGACGCCGGCGCAGGAGGGACAGACCCAGAACCTGCCGTTGCCGCTGGCCCAGGCACTTTCCACATTGCCTGCCGGTGCGGTGAGCGCCGCGCCCATTACCTGGAACAACCGCCGCTTCCTCGTCAAGGTCGACGAGGTGCGGGCGACCCAGGTACCGGCCTACGAAGCGGTCAGGCCGGGCATCCAGCAAGCGCTGCAGGCCCAGGAACTGGAGCGCGCCACTGCCGCGCTGGTCACCCGGTTGCTATCGAAGGCCAGGATCACCCAGTAAGGCCAATCGCCGCCCACGATCGTCGGCGGTCCTGCCGCCACCCAGACGCATCAAGCATCAAGCAATAAGCAAAGCATCGTCAGGACTCACCATGTATCGCGACCGACCGGACACGCAGCCCGAGTGCAACCCGCAATATCCGCAAGCGGCAGACGCCGGCATGCCCGACGCCTCCATGGCGGATCGGGGGCGCCGCAGTGTGCCGGCACGCGCGGTCGCGGGCCTGCTTGCGCTGACCTTGTGGGTCGGGCCGATGCAGGTCACCCTGCAGCAGGCGCAGCAGGCAGCAGGCGTGCTGGCAGCCGGCGCGGTCGAACTGGAGGCTCCGGCGATTCACGCGGCCGCCGTCCGTCAAAGCCTGTTGCGCTGGGCGGTTGCACACCTGCCGGTGACGGCCAGCTTCGGTCCGACGGCAGCCTATGCGGCGCCGGTCACGGACCCGAGCGCGCCCTTGCGCTTCACACC